>NZ_JALOCP010000029.1:0-116567 GCF_030511745.1 Paraburkholderia sp. SECH4 | reverse complement strand
GCAGCGCAGGCTGTGGCTACGATCGCGATAGAGGACGGCGAACGAGGGGGACGGGGATTCCGGCACGAGGAGTCCGCGGCGAAGCGAAACGCCGCGCGGCGAGCGCAACCTCGCTCAGCAAGCGATAGCGCTGCGGAGCGACACTTCGTCGGGGTGCACCGCGCGGGGTGGGCAGCGCCCGGACCGCGCGCGAATTTTCCCGGGGCGGGGTGTTGCGCACGGGCTGGATGGGTCGGCTATAACTGGATTTGCAAGGATGCAGTCCGAGGAGTCGGGCGCCCGGCACGCGCCAAGGAAAGTGAAATACCTACCCTCGCACGCGGTAGCCAGAAAGCTCAAGGTTAAATGAAGCAAACCCCGGAGGTGAGCCGGCTTCGTTCACCCGGGCCGACCGGATTCTGTTCTAGGTTCGACCTGGGCGGGGACGCTGCAGTTAGGCGTATCCGTATTCAATTGTCACGACTAGTTGTGCCGCAGTGCCGCGCAGGCGCCCCTCGCCGAGAAATCGGGATTCGATCTGTGTCCGCTTTATCGACAGCGTCACAACCACATCGTCCGTGACCGTGCTGAGACGGTATTCATCGTCTTCATTTGACTCGCCGAATTCCCACTGCACCCGAGCAATGCCCGGCACGATCGGTTCCAGATCCGGCGTCGAGATTCGATCACCTTCCCGCAATGACCGAAGGGTGTCGGGAGTGCGGGACCTGTGGACCGAGTGCAGCGAGAGGACAACCGCGCCGTTCACTATCGTCATCGTGCGGCGGTGAAAGGCTGCATAGGCCTCGACGGGCCCCAGCCGGACATATGTACTTTCGCGATGAGGAAATGACACGTTCGATCACTTTGATGGACAACACGGCTAGAAATGATACGCCGTGGAACGCGGTGATCTATCGCGAGGGAGACCTGCGTCAATGCGGCGTCACGCTTCAGACTCAGCGTGTCGTCGCGCCCAATACTGCTTTGGGGTCGATCAGCGACAGTCGCGGACGGCCGAGCCCTCGCAAAAAGGGCGCCGCCCGGGTTACTTCACTAACCGTGTCAGCAGTTTTTCACTTACTTGGTGTCCGGCGTCACCATTCCTGAAAAGTCGATCCTTGAATTTAAAGCGATTTTTCAGGAAGAGTGGCACCGGGCGCCCGGCACGCGCCAAGGAAAGTGAAATATCCCTCTCGCTCTGCCGTAGTAAGTGAAAAAGCCGGTTGTGTTCTAATCGACGCGCCTAGAGTCGATACTCGGTCGCTGCCCCGGCGGCCTGCTTGCCGCTGGTCAACGACGGGCAAGGACCGGCCAGTTGCGGACGGTCGGAAACGCCGCCAAAATCCCCGAGTAGCTAGTCGCCTATCTGTGAGACTTCCGGTCGGCAGCATGGTTGCCGTTCTACCTTGGCGCTACCATTACAAAAGCATAGGCGGGAGGGCGTATGGCGCGATTCAATGCAACTGAACAAATAGGCGTTAATGCTGTCCAGCAGATAGTTCTCAAAGAGCTTGAGTGGATCTTCCGCGAGCAGCCGGTGATCGACATGGGAATCGACGCCCATATCGAGTTGGTGGACAAGCAACCAACCGGCAAGCTGATTGCCGTCCAGATCAAAACCGGCCCAAGCCACTTTGCCGAAGCTGGCGACGCATACATTTTCCGCGGAAAGCTCACACACCTGGATTACTGGACGAATCATTCACTGCCGGTAATCCTCGTTGCCCATTTCATTGAGTCGGGCCAGACGTTTTGGGTGCAAGTCGACGAGAATCTGGTAAAACGCACCGGCAAATCGTGGACCATCCCGATTCCAAAGGCGAACAAGCTAGGGGCCGGGACTCGCGAGGCTTTGATGTCGGTTTTCGATGGATCACCCTCGCAGCAGCGCATGCGGAAACTCGCTATTGACGAACCGCTTATGCGGCACATCAGTGAGGGAGGAAAGGTTTCCGTCGAACTCGAAGACTGGATGCACAAGAGCTTGGGGCGTAGTACCGTACAGGTGTTTATCCACGATGAACACGGAAGAGAAATACTGAAACAGGAGTGGCTCCAGTACTTCACTGGTTACAACATGAAGGCCCTAGCAGAAGCGCTGTTTCCATGGTCCGTCGCCAGCGTTGATGAAGACTTTTACGAGGAGAACAATGAGTTTGACGAGGACCCACGTCTTGCGCTTATGCGCGCGACCGACGAAGACAACGGATATTTCGCCATTTCCAACGACCCCGACGAAGTCTACCCATACGCAAATTCCGGTGGAGAAGTCGACTGTTACCGCCTTAAACTCGAATTGAACGATCCCGGCAAAGCATTTTTGTTGGTGTCCGACTACACCGCCGGTGCGGAGTGATCCGCGATGTACAATCGACCCGCTCGTGTAGGCCGAAGAAATCGGGCAAAAAACGATACGAAAGCGATCGGGGGTAAAAATGAAAAAGCTCGTGGCGGTCTTCGCAGTTACGATTTTTGCGGGATGCGCTTCCGATTCCGGCGTTATTGACCAAGGCGGCGGTACGTACTTTGTTTCCAAGCAGGCCGCCACTGGTTTCCCTGGCCTCGGGAATCTGCGCGCTGACGTGACCACTGAAGCAAGACAGTTCTGCGCGCGCTCCGGCAAGGACCTACGGGTGCACAGGACAAACGAAACGCAGCCACCCTATATCCTCGGTAACTATCCTCGAGTCGAACTCGAATTCACCTGCTCGTAACTCTGTTGTTAGAGAGGCGGAGCGACTTGCGGCGGTGCGGTTTCCGAGTAACCCGCTGTTTCTGGCGCAGCTAGGCCGCGTCGTTCGCCTACCGCCTGCTGCCGGCCAACTTCGGACGCTCGACACTGTCTCAGAATTTCGCGACAATCAGGTGGGCGTTTCAAGCGGCCTTGCGTAATCTACTAAGCCCCCTACATCAGTGACGACTGAATGATTCGCTCTTCGCCCAAGCCGTATTTTGAGCATATACTAGAAATGACTTGGTGAAACCAAGTAGGTGTGTAGGGATTGATATACACCTTATGCACCAGTCGTTCTAAGTCGACTCCAACCTTAACAACGGATTTTTTAAAATCCCAAACAACACACCTGAGTTCGCGCTCATACGTGAATTCTCTTTTTTTATGCATTATCGGCCAAAAACCGTTATTCGCCGGGATAATATAATTATCCCAGTCAACATAACTAACTTCCCCGACGTACACCCTGTTCGTTTTACGGTAGAAGCCGTACTCTCCATCGTTGAAGCAATTGGTCAAGCTGTCGTAAGTTGACTGAATGCAGACCCCGAATGGCTCCGAGTATATTTTCCACATTGCGAAATTCTCGTGCTCGTTCATGTGCCAACAATTGACAAAATAGCGTTTCAACATCTCTTCCTGTGCGCGATCACTCTGCGTCAGCATGTTGAACATTTGAGCTACGGTAATGCCTGGTTGATTGGGGAAAGGTAATTCGCCGTTTATTGCCGCGATCTCTCCAAGTGCCTTGATAGCAGCGCGCCCTGCATTGGTGTGGCTAGTCCCTTCGGACTTATCGTCACCTCGCAGCAAATCCGCCCTAGTGAGGAAGAGGGCTTTACTGTGTAGAAGATCAATAAATTTCGGTAGCGTCAAATACCGCCAAATTTTTATATGGTCGTTGCTTGGCTCAGAGAAACATGGATGCGTGTAGTTCTCAAGCTGAACTTTCTGTTGCTTTATCAGATTTTTATATTTTTCGTAAATTTCTGAATCACCGCCATAAAAATCGCTATGCGACACAATGGTGATTTTTTCGGATTGTTCATCAATCCAATTTAAGGCTTCATCAAACAAGCTGCTTTCATGCAAAGGGCAATCTTCAAACCCGGAAATTACCTTTATTACGGTTAATCCGTTTTCGCGAGCGTATGCTCGAGACTGCTCCTTCCGCTTCTCCAGATTTGCCGCACCCGCTGCTGCGGGCGTCCTCACGAGTAGCACGGCCTTCGCTTCGTTTTCCATTTCGGATCGATCGTTAGTATGAGGGCATATATCTTACCGCCGCTAACGAGTCGTCGCGTATGCCTTTACCTTTCGTTTGCGCTGCACATTTTTATACATGCTCGGCTGCCTGAATGGCCGCTTCGGATGACGCCGACAGGCCGTTGAGGGTCGATCAGCGACAGTCGCGGACGGCCGAGCCCTCGCAAAAAGGGCGGCGCCGCCCGGGTTACTTCACTAACCGTGTCAGCAGTTTTTCACTTACTTGGCACGGTTTTCACTCTCTGTGTCAGTCGACACTTGGCACAGTTTTCACTTTCTGTGTCAGTCGACAGCCGGCCTTAAGAGCCCCTTAGAGCGCGCTAGTAAATTGCTTGCGCTGTCGCTACAGCCTACTTATAATGTCTTTACGCGCTTCTTGGAAGCGTTCGATCCGCTACGAAGGAGCTATCACCGTGCAGTCCCAAGACCTTGTTTTTCTCGAAAACGCCCTCTCGTCATTCATCGAGACGGCGATCCATCGCGTCGCACACTCCGGCGACATGCAGTACTCGTACCGCATCACCGCGGCGGAAGTGAAGGAAGCAACCGACCGTCAACGCCTGCATGAGGCAATCATCAGCGAATACCAACAGTTTTTCGCGAATCACCACGTCGGCGCAGCGTACGACGCGGGTTTCGCGTCTTTCAGCATCACCATCGACCTCAATCGCTGTGTCTTGTCGCCGGCCCAAGCAAAATTTTTGTCGACCGCGATGGAAACGTTCCGCGCAGAAAACACCTAACTGCGTGACGCCAGTGTCTGTTCAGCAGATGCTGGTCGATCCGCAAATTTTGAGCGAGCGAGTTATGACACTGGTACAAAAGGAAGCTGACGGCACCTACCGCGCGGTATCCGGCGCGCGACGACTCAGGACGATGCTTGACGTCAACGGATGGGCCTCAGTGACTGATGTGGAGTCGCGCGAAACGCTTATCGTGGCCGAGGTGAATGGGTGTCTGGTCCTGTCGCAGATCGCAGAACCTGTGAACCGTGACGGCGCCGTCTAGTTTTCACACTTTAGGTCCGTGCTCGCCACGCCTGCGTTGACCTGATCTTCGGAGGATAGCTGATGGCGAAGCGATTGTTTGTTGAGGCGTCGTACGAGGCAACCAAGGATGGATCGATAACGACGGGCAAGGTCGAATTCATTGCCCGTGTCACTAATCTGAACAAAGGAACCGACGTGGATAGTCGTGCGCAGTGCGCGGCTGCTCGGCGACTAGCGGTCCCTCTAAGGGATGTCAAGATCACCGGCGTCATGTCGACCTGACGCCTCCAGAAATTTTCAAAGGAACTGTTGTGAATATTCCTCGACGTCCAAAGACGGTTGAAGTGACCACGCATGTCCCCGAACATCTCGCCGAGGCATTCCGGCAGACAACTCTGGAGTTCTTTGCGAAGGCGCGGGGTGGTCTGACTAGCGGGCAGCGGGCGGCAGAGATCCGCGCGCAGGACCGCGATGCGGGCCTCGATTCGCTCGCGCACCTGTTCGGCGTCGCCGAGGCTGACACCGGGCAATCAGCCCGGGTCGCGCAGTTTCTCGCGGGCCTTTACAACGGCCCCCGCTACCGTTTCGACCTGACGGATCTGCGCGCGCTGGACGATGACCTGTTTGAGCATTGCATGGCGGTGTTGCGGATGGACCATCGTCCGGACGTCGAGGTCCACCGTTACTTCCCGGACGGCGGCAATCGCTGGGAAAAGATGATCGCGGACTGGAATCTCGACAAGCGTCCACCGCCCGAGCCAGAACCGGAGCCAAACGCCAGGTATCAAGCTGCCTACGTGACGTACGCGAACGCACCGGGATATCGCAGCGTGACGCTTAGCGTGGCGCTGAATGACGTCGATCGCACGCGCCCCGTGGATCTGCATTTTTCGGCCGATGACACTGAGAACATCGCGCGCGACCTGCTCGAAATCCTTCGCCATGCTTGGGAACCGCGCGAGCACCGTGACGTGCCGCTGGATGCGCGCGCTGGTGAACGCCGGCCGCGGTGGCTTTAAAGTCTCGCCGTTGGACCAGAGAGTCACGACAGTGATTGGGATTTTTGGCGGGTGGGCGTTGGGCGCACTGATCGCTTTTCAGTGGGGTGGTTATCCGGCTGACCTCTGCCTGGGAATGGCGTCCGCGCTTAGCAAGCGTTTGCATGTGGGCGATATCGAGGAACATGGTGTTTTAGCGTTTGCGAACGTCGCGGACATTTCCCTGGCGTTCCGTTACGTGCTAATGCCGATGATGTTTTGTGTGCTCGGGCATGACGCGGAGCCCGCAGTGGTCGTGGTTATGGCCGTCACTCACCAGATCTTCTCGGAATAGATCGTTGGTGGTACGGCTTTGCTCGTACTGTTCGGTGAAGCAGTCGTCGCGCTGCGTTATGTCCACGCTGACCTGCCGGCGGAACGCAATTGAACGTCGACGCGGTCGAATCTCCAAGGGGGATCAGACGTTACGCTGTGTGACAGAACCGCGCGGATAGCCTCGGCCTGATGAACTGGTACACCGCATTGGACTCGCCTGGGTTTAAACCAACCGTCAAAGCGTAGTCAATGCAGCGTTTTGCGAGCGCCCTCTCCCGTTCGTTCATCCCGTTCATCACGAACAGGTTGCAGACCATGTCCGGGTGAACAATCGAAGCGAGCAGGTCGAGCAGCAGCTCGCACGAGCGGGTCTTGTCCGTGAGGATCGCCTCGATAGCGTCAGTGAATGCGTATGGGAGCTCGGTCATAGATTCGCGCGGGGGTGTCCGCCGAGTATATCCGCCGATATCGCGGTCGTCACTCGTGGAAAATTGCAGCCCGGTGGTGCGATAGACACCTGGTGCGCGAGCATTTTTGCCCGTATTTCGCACAGTTCGCGACCGGTGGTCGGCCGCAGGCAAGCTACCAGGACGCGCTACCGGCCGCGCAGATCGGTTGCGGCCGAAAGTCAGCGTGAATCCCTCACGCATCAGAACCGGCCCGAAGCGCTTTGCCCCACTGCCCCCTCACCTTCACCACAAGAGGCCCACAGCGGCCCTGTACAGCGGCCGTATGCGCAAGATCAATGCCGGGCGACCCCCTTCCCTGCAAAACTCGGTTTTAAAACCCAGGTAGACCGACACGTTGTCACGGCAGTGGCGAGCACACGAGCGCGTTGATTTGCGGGTGCGACGCAGGCGCGCCCGTAAATCTTTTATCGCGCACTTAGGGGTGCGGCGGCCATCGGCCGTCGTAGCCCTTAGTGCCTGCCGGTCGACGAGGATTGCATTCGGGTGGTGTGTCGTCGCCTGCCCCGGAGGGGCCACGATATGTCTTTGGGGGTGTGGCCGGGTGGGTGGGGCCGGCTTTAGCCGGCGAACCCGGCCGGGGGCTTGCCCCCTCACTGAGGGTGGGGCGTGTTTTCAAGCCTAGTTAAAACCAAGTTAAAAAAATAAGTTAACCACCCGCGCGCGTTTACACGCCGGACAAAGCCTTACCAGCATTGGCTAAGGGGGCCGCTCGGTGGTCCGATCGACACAAGCCGGTGGCGGGATAGACGCACGCGCGGTGGTGCGATAGACGCGGTTGGTGGTCCGAAAGACGCGTCGATTGCCAACTTATCCACAGAATTTGCAGCGGTGGTGCGATAGACGCGCGGTTTCCTGGCTCCAGGTTTTCGACTCTAAAACGGTGTCTTCGGCTAAAGAATCCCGGATCCCCCGCGGGACAGGACTCCTCAGGGTGCCGCGTGAGAAGGTTGGTGGCGCGATAGACGCGCCGACGGTGGTCCGATAGACGCGTCGGACCGTTGAAAAATTTTGCGTTGGGTGGCGCGATAGACGCTGTGGTCTGGTGGTGCGATAGACGCGCGCTCTTGCTCGCTTCCCGGCCCGGTGCGGCCGGAATTGCCTAAGGACAATTTTTTTTGTCAAAGGGGCAATAAATTTGTCAAAAATAGCGCCTGTGGACAATTCTTCTTGTCAGAATCACTCACTCAAACCGGCGCCGTCGTGGCCGTGCGCGTGGCGCTGAAGAGCCGGGACGATAAAACGCCTGCGCCGGCGTTGGATCGACCTGCAGAGCAAATGCAACCGGGACACAAAAAAGCCCCTCGAGGGGGCTTCAGGTTGCATCGGGCGCCGCTGCGTCAGGCGGGCAGCAGCTCGTGTTGTGCCGGCGGCATGAGGTGCGAGTCCCAGCGCAGCAGCCCGTAGTACCAACGGGTCAATTTCTTGGCGACGATCTCACGATGAATGGCCGCGTGGAGGTGCCTGTCCTGCTTGACGTTGTCGCGGTCGCGGCGAAAGAAGACGACGATCGCCTTCTCAGTGTCGATCGCGATGTGGAATTCCGGAAGGGAGTCGGCCTTCATGACGTCGACAACGTCACGGCGAAAATATTTCAGGGCTTGTGCCGAGCCGCTTTTCGCGTGCAGATTATCCAGCCCGATCTTCCACCATAGCTTGTCGCCACAGTGCTTTTTTGCGAGGTCGTACAGTCGTCTCTGGATGCCCTGGTTGAGGTTGAAGTAGCCGTGATGAATCATCAGGACCCGGCGTTTTCGCAAGTCTTTGTAAAGCTGCCGTGACAGGATCAATTCCAGCTCGAGCGCCCCTTCCCCGCCGCTGGTGTAGGTGGTGACTTCATAGTCGGTGATCAGGCCGAAACCTTTGAGTTTTTTTTCTAGAGTCTGTCCAGCTTTTGGGGCTTCCGGGGGCGCGCCCTCTTCGTCTTCATCCTCATCTTCTGGTGAGATGAAGTTGGTTTCAATATTGGTGCCTTTGAGCCTGCGGCACGAGTCGACGATGGCGGTGTACGAGCGTCCGCCGGTGCTACGACCCGTATAGACGAGAAAATCCCGTACCTTGAAGCGGATCCGTCTTGAGATAGGCATCCCGGCGTCCGCCGCCTTGCTGATCAGGGTGGCCGCGTAGACCAGCAGGTCCTTGTCGAAGATATTGGCCGCGCCTACGACGCTTGGGATGATCTGCACGATCTTCTCACCATTACGGTAGATACGGAGGCGGGTGTCCTTACCTTTCTGAAGCGAAAACAGGGGAAATTCCAGCGAGAGAAGATCCTCGCGCGGTTTCCATGCGGTTGCGAGTCGCTCGCCCTGGAAGAGTTCGAACTGTGTGGGTTCGTCCTCGTCGATGCTGGTTCCGTCGGCCATGGATGGGCCGTCGTCAAGTTCCTGTCGAAGGTCGATCGCGTCGGGAAGCGTTCGAGGGAGTGCCTTCGTTGTTTTGCCCGGCGCAGCCAACGCTACCACGGGAATTTCCTGCGCCTGCTCTAAGATCGTAGCCATGTAACTCAACGAGAGATCGGCTACTCCAGTTTGTCTGACTGCGTCTCAATTGCTCGTATTACGGCAGACAGCGCTTTCTGGAGCGCCTTCGGGTCCTTGCACGATTTGGCAAGCGGAAGGAACCGGTCTAGTGGCGCCGCGAGTGCCGCTGGAATTTCCAGGGTTCGACGGATCCACGATTCAGAGTCCTTTGCGCCACTTGCCCCAGTCGTCAGGTAAAGCTTGTAATACTTTCCGACGATCTGGTTCACCCATTGCTTTGATACCTCATACTTCCTTGCTACCTCGGCCTGCGGCAACCCTTTGACGACCACTGCGCGTGCGATCGCCGACGTTCGCTTGTCGATCGGTTGGATCGGCTTGTTGACCGACTCACGATGTTCGCGGAAAGCCCTGTCGATGATTTCAAAGGTTTCTTCGGTGCAGCGGAAGGTTGCCAAGAGGGTGGATCCAGGTAAGTTTGGGCACGACGGGAGCGCACGTCCGACGCGCGCCCCGCGACGATCAAAGCGCCCATTGCACGGGCGGCTGGGGATGCATTTCCCGGCCGGTATCGTACCTGAAATCATCGGGAGCAACCCCCGCTCGCAGCGTTGGATGCAGGCTGTTCAGCAACTGAACGGGAGTCTGTGATTCCAGCTCCAGATTCAGGCGCTTCAGCAGCGCGTCCGCGCGTTCCTGCCCAACGCCGATCAGCATCGAGCAGGCCACGTCGGCAAATGCCACCCACAGATGCCAGTCAACGTCGGTTTCGTCGGCGTTGGCCTGAGTAAAGTCGGCCCGGAGCTGCCTCGCGCGCGGAATCGTTCCGGTGCTCGTTTCGTAGAGCTCGCGCATATGCGTCTGAATGCGCTGCCGTGACGCGCCCTCAGGCTTGCGACCATCGCGAACCCGGGTCGCCGGAAGGCTGGCCATCGTGTTGGCCGGCTTCGATGACATTTCACCTCCGGTTTCGGCCCCGGTTTCGTTCCCGGCATTCGCCTGCATGCCGGATGTCTCGGCTGCGGAATCAGCGGGGTTGTTCCGCGGGGGAACGGGGGGAAACCCGTGAATCGGTGGGATGGCATCGGTGGTTTGCGCCTCGAGGGGTGCCGATTGCACGCGGGGTTTCCCCGGAACCGGTGGTGGCGTGCGCAGTTCGGTGAGGCGGAGGTCGAGTGTCAGGCGGCTGACCTTCGTGCCGTTGCGCATCTGTGCGGCATATTCTTCCGCGATATCAGGCGAGATCAGTTCGAGATCGTGCAGTTTGTTTGCTGCCTCGATGTCATCGAACCGGCCTTCGTCGAAAAGCGCCCTCGTAACGGGGCCGAATTTCTGGAAGCGCAGGTGTTTCGAAATCCATGACTCGCTACGCTGCTTTCCACCCGGGCTGGTCCAGAGCATCGCGGCTTTTTCCCGGCCGTACGTGGCGACGTCCTTCGCGAGCCCGGTGGCAACTTCCCTGACGGTCAGGGACTTGCGATCGACGTTTTCCGACACCTGGTAAAGGCGCAGAATGAAATCTGGCGTGTCTTTCGGGAAGATCTTCGCCGGGATGGTTTCCCATCCGTTGATTTGCGACGCACGGGTACGTCGTTCGCCCGCGACGAGTTCATACTCGCCGTTGCCCAAATCGCGCACGAGAATTGGCGTGTGAACAGAACCGGCGATTTTCAGTCGCGCGGCAAAGTCCATCACGTCAATGAAGTCGGTGCGATCCTGCTCATGAATGATGAGCTGTTCGATGCGAAGGTCGCGGTGCTGGACCCCGGCTTCTTTCTCTTGCAGAACCCGATCCTTGCTTTGAGGCATTCTTGCAATGTGCGCAAGGCTCGTCAGTCGGCTGCTGATTGATGTTGCTGCTGCTTCCATTTTTTGGTCCCTTCTTGGTCAGAATCCGATCTTGGTAAAGATCGCCTCACAGACCGCGCGCATTTCTCGTGCTGCACGTCGATCGCTATCGCCCCGCGGGTTTCTCCAAACCGGAGCCTTCTTTGCCAGCTTGGTTGCTGATCGTTCTTGTAGTTCGGCGTCGAGAATCACGTCGCCCCATTGATTGCGCAGCGCGATCCGTTCAGCCTGGTCGTAGGCGCGCCGGCTATTAACCTTGTTCAGCAGCACCCCGACAAGCTGGAGTGCAGGGTTGAAATGTTCGCGAATTCTCTCGGCCTGATCTGCCAGGTCGAGCAGGCCCGTGGTCGCGTCCTCGTCGAGGTCGCACGGCATTGCAAGGTAATCGGCGCAGATCATTCCAGCGAAAAGCAGATTGCACATGGTCGGCGGCGTATCGATCAGGCAGATATCGAACTGGTCATCGAGCGACGCGAGGTGTGCCCTGGCGTGTTCGACACAGTCGATTGGCCACTCGAGAACAGCGGTGAGGTCGCGGTTCCCGGCGAACAGCGATAGGTTCTCGTTGATCTTCTGCGGGATCGGGGCGACTTTCGTCTGGAAAAGCAGATGCGCACCGGAGCGGTCCGCAGGCATTGACGGGTCCGGGAGGGTTGCTCGTACACTGCGCGTCAGATTTCCTTGGGGATCGAGATCGATAACAAGCGTGCGGAGACCTCTTTCGATCGCGCTGTGTGCGAGGTGCCGCACTACGGTGGTCTTCCCCACTCCACCTTTCTGATTGGCGACGCTGAACTTTTTCATATCAGCTTCGTCCTCACGCCTGAACCATCTGGTCGACAGGCTGGAACATCCGGCCAAGGCTGTTAAACACGGCCAGCCAGTTAGCGGCAAATACGTTCACTGTGTTGCGCGCGGCGTCGGTGCCGCGGCCTGCGACGCTGTATTGGACCCCATCGTAGTAATCGGTCACGTGAGCGACTGCATTGCCCGGATCGACGTCGAACGACAGCCATGAACAACGGCGTGCAGTCCCACGAGGCTGCTGGTCGTGCGCGATCTGTACGCGCAGATGGCCATCCGGCGTCTCGTCGACGGTGCAGTGGACTGCCATGTCACTGGCAAGTCGCGGTGCAGCGTAGTGAGTTCGGCCGTTTGCCATTTCAGGAATCAGATCGACAAGCATCACGTAGATGCGGGATTGAACGGTGGACGTCATGAAGCCCCCTTTTTCTGACTGTGCGTACAGGATCGGCCCGCGGCGCAGTGCCACGGTTTACCGAATCATATTTGCGCATCACTTGACGGTCAAGTGACCGTCAAGTGATCGCCAAAAAAAGAAGCGTCCGAGAAACCGGATAGCCATGAAATCAAGTTAACACGGCCATCGGAAAGTTAACAACCAGGGCGGCAGGTCAGACCGTGTTCTGTAACGTCATGCACGCGGTGTGAGCTTCATCTGCTGTGCGTCGCGCAAGGCCGACTACGGGATCTTCAAGACAAATCGGGGAGTAGCGGGGATTCATATCTGCTTTGCTTATTCCAGAACATTAGAAGCCAACCGCGAGACGGATTAAAAACGGGATCCGTGTCTGCTGTCGGGTTGCTGCGTCAAGCGATCTATAACCACGCAAAAAATTTTACGCAGTTATCGGACTGAGCACAATTTCGCATGCGAAATTTTAGGACGTGGCCACATAGAGCGCCACGGCGAACGTAGGACCCAGCTTGAGAGCGGGATATCTGGAATTCGGTGAGTACGAGAGGTGGTATTACGTGGCGATATTCAGCCAGCAATTACCGTCACGAAACTTACGGAAGGATTACTAATGAACTTGAACGCGTCTCGGCGTATCTGGAGAGACCCTGCTGCGGAGTTGCTTTAGTGGGCAACTGGTTTACGGCAGCAATGAGGACTTCTTTAGCTATTTTTGAGACTGAACTTCAACTTTAGTAGTCCTACAGGCGTGCTTACCCCATCGTTCCCGGATCGCTGTGTTGAACACTCGATCGCGAGGTGGAGGGTTATTGCGACGTTACTGGGCGAACTCGAAATTTCCGAAAGGGCGATGCTCGGCCGCTACGAAGTAACAGGTCTATCGCTTCAAAATGTGATGTGAGAGTTCCGCTGCGTTTGCAGGAATCGTCTCAGACAGATGAGTGCCAGGCGAGCGAGTGCGCTGGTCAAGCGACTGGTCAGCCGAAGTGTGTGCGGTCATGTTGTGAAGCCTTGTTTTTTGTTTTGCGGTCCTCGAATGTCGGCTTTCCGCACCAGGACTTGAAGGCCCTGCCCCACGAAATGCCAACTGCCGCTAGTGTTACTTTGCGCTATGCCGGGCGGCTAATTCAAGCACTGGCCCTGGATTGCCAAATTGGCAATCGTATGTTATGCGGAGTTTGCGGACACGGTGCGTCCCGACGGAATTCGACAGGGAGCGATGGAAAACGTGGGATGCGATGCGGGAAAGAGACGACTGTACCTAGTCGATCATTCCGCTCGTTGCGGCTTTCGCGACTGCGTCGGAAATTCGATTGACACCCATTTTTTCGTTGATGCGCTGGAATATCTTGTAGGCGACAGACTCCGATACCCCGATGCGATCGGCAATATCCCTGGCGCTGTCGCCCCATCGGCGCATCTGGAGCACGGTCGCCTCCTGATCATCTAGCCTGAATTGCTCCAACGCTTCCCGCCGCACGTGAGCAATGTGCCAGTCGAGCAACTCAGCGGATAGCGCACGAAAGAGTTGCCGGCGCTCCCAGAGCTTGTCCTCCCCTTCCCCATCAGGGGTCGCGGCAGTGACAAAGAGCAGTCCGACCAGTTCGTTGCCCCGGACGTGAGCCGGGATAACGAGCCCGTTGTAAAGTCCGTGGCCGCGCGCTTCGGTAAGAAGCCAATGGTCCTGCCGGTGCAGGCTGATTGCCGAACTGCGTGTCGGTGCCACATGAGTCCGCGCGTAGTGGATGAACGGATCACTGACGTACCACAGCTTCGCGACATACTGCTGGATCCAGCTCGCACGGCATCCAACCAGAAAGCGGGCGTCTGCGAGGTCCGCGCGATCTGGCTCGGGCTCTGTGAATCGAAGCCAGTTATAAGTGAACTCACGCCCGCCGAGAAGAGTCACGACGTTTCTGACCGACAGGAGCAACTCGCCTTCTGTGCGGCAGTTCTCAAGTTCTCCGATGGCCTGCTCGGCGTCTAACCCCGTCGCGCTAACGCGCTCGAAAGAGATTTCTCGAAGGGCCGTTTCGAATTTGCGTTGAATGGTCCGGTAGCTATGCGCGAGCTGCAGTCCGTACGGATCTGCTGTGGCGAAATCATGGAGCGTCGCCGTGTTGGGTACGTCGATAACCTGCGTCAGCGCGACGCCGTCCCTTCGAGTAAGCTCGCGCTCGAGCGTGAATACGCCGGGCGTGACCTCGAACAGCCGCATGCGCACGCGCTCACTGGCGACGAGGTCGCTGCTTTCGTGCAGTGTCGAGGGAGGTTCAGTTAGAACAATTTCGGCCACGGACGGTCACCCTGCACTCACTTTGGGTCCGGCGTTTGCGGCGCGAATCCAGACGGCAGGATTGCTCCTTCGAGGTCTAGCGTGGGGAATTGCTTGAGCCACCTTAGCTGGCTGCTGTTGTCGACGCCGTGGATCATGATCCCAAGTTCCAACTCCTCGCATGTCCCTATGACGCCTTTGAGCACCGCACAGGTGGGTCTGTCAAACGGAACGCGTGCGATCAGGCCCGAACCGAAGCACACGCCATCGATCAACCCCGCGGTGAAATCAGCGAAGCGGGCAGCATCGGTGATGTCGAGGAAGACCGGTGAGCCGCCGCTTCTGATGGCTTTGATTTTTTTTACTATCTCGCCCTCTTGGTTGCTGTCGGTCAGCGGGCCGATCTTCAGCCGGATGCGATCGGGTGCGATCCCGTGCCTGGTAAGACACTCTGCCAGGCTACCGGCCATGTCCAGCTCGGCCAACTGGGCAGTGGAGACGGCGAGCGATACGTACGGCAGCTGTGCACCTGTGGCCGGGTATTCGCCGAGGTAGCGACATGCGCTTTGGACCATGAACTCGCTCACGTGCACGCTCAATCCGGATCGCTCAGCGAGGGGCATGATCTCCGATGCTGTTAGCACGATCTCGTCGCCGCGGCGCCACGTTAAGCTGGTGTGAAAACCTACAGGTGCGGTTGTGCGCATGCTGAAAATCGGCACGAACTCCATATGAAGCTCACGTTGCAAGAGAGCCTGCTGGAACGCCTGAACCTGCTCGATATGTCGGTCTGCCCTGCCGGACAATTCGGGAGTGTGGACGCAGTAGTGACTGGCTCCGGCCGCTTTGCCGGTAGCCTTTGCGGTGTACATGGCGAGATCAGCCCTGCGGAGGATCTCGAACTCGGATTCGTCGGTAGCCGACATTGAAGCGATGCCGATGCTCACGTGCACGGAGTAGCTCCTCCCGTGCAACACAAAAACGACGTTCAGTTCTTCGATGATCCGCCTCGCAGCATCAATTGCCCGGGCTTCCCTGCTGTCATCCGTGATCAGCACCACAAATTCGTCGCCCCCAACGCGGATGAGCTGCTCCCCGCTCACGAGGACGCCGCGGAGACGGTTGGCCACCTTGCTGAGCAACTCGTCGCCTACCTGATGACCGAGTTGGTCATTGATCAGCTTGAAGTTGTCGATGTCTATGAAAAGTATCGATACGCGGTCGCGTGGACCCGATTTTTGTATCTCCGTCTTCAGGGTTTCTGTGAGGAAGTAGCGATTCGGCAGGTTGGTGAGCGGGTCCGTGTTCGCGATGGCGGTCAACCTGGCCGTTGCGCGGCGTTCGTCAGTGATATCAATGCCGGAACAGATGAGGAATCGCTCACTTGTCCACGCGGGATTCAGCGTGAAGTTGTTGCGAAAAAAAAAGAGTCGTGGCCCGCTTGCCGTATTGATGGTTCGTTCAACTTCATACGGTCGCCCGCTATTAAAAAAGTTGGCGATGTTCCCCTGAGATGCTGCGCTTTCCGGCGCCGACATGAAGAGCTGGTGCGCACTCAGGCCGATAACACTCGCCTCGCTCATACCCGTGTATTCTTCCGCCCGGCGGTTAAACCGCTGGATGATCCCGTTCTGATCGATGATGACGACTGCTGAGTTCACTTCCGACACTACTTGCTCGGCAAACGCGAGGGCGCGGGAAAGATTTTGAGAAACCGCCTCAGCGTCACAAAACGCGGCCGCGCTACCGGCCCACTCCGATACGTGCGACTTTTTCCCAATAAGATGCAGCCGCATTTGCCTGCCGAACGCGTGTGCGTCGAGTACTATGGCCGACGTGACGCCCGTGAGGTTTCGAATCTGTTCCGCCTGCGTTCCGTCCAGTTCAATTGCAACCACAGGATCGCCCGCTGTATTGCAGAGGGACAAGTCGTCGCTCTCGCGGGTCAGCTTCCATACCGGACTGGAGGTACCTAGGTGGCTGTACAGGACTGCCCCGTCATGTAGGTCTTTCATCTGATGGGCTCAAAGCGTGCAATGTTGGTTTCTAATCCCGGTCGCATTTCGCGCGGATGTGGAGACAGGCGTCATTCACGTCTGTTGGCGTCGAGTTGGGATAGGAACCACGTTTGTCGCCACGCGTCTTTCGCTGAGTTTTGCGACTGCCTGAACAGGCACGTACTCGGGTTTCGATGACGCTACACCGATCCATCTGAAATCGTTGTCCCTGCGACCGACGAGGTAGAGCTGCAGCGGCTCTCCCGACAGGTTGATTTCGAGGTAGATTGCGGACGGCGAATCGCCAAGGGCGCGTATGCGGGCGGTTTGCTCGCGGTCTAGCGCAATGGTGGCGGCCGGCGGGGCCGTGATCGCGGGTGAAAGTTGCAGTGCCTTGCTGTCTGCTGAAAAGAGCCAATGCAGGGTTGTGCTGCCGAAACGTTCGAACAGAAACGCTTCCAGGTGTTCGTGGTTCATTCGAATTTCTTTGCCTAGAGTCCGTATCCCGTCCAACGGGGTCGAACAATCAAATGTCGCGGGGCCACGAAAACCTGCCCCAAATTGTATTGCTCTGGATTGCAAAAAATTGGTCGTCAGCATACGCCGATGCCAAACAAAATAAAATGGCAATCAGTTCACATGATGAACAAAATTTCCACGCTGATAGCGACTGCGTCCAGGACCTAGCTTGGGCAAAATAGCCTGGCGCTGGGACCACTCTCCTGCCCTTTGCAGTCAGCAGGAAGTCGGTCAGGTTAAAGCGGTCGCAGGATACCTGATCTCCATCGCCGCCGGTTTACACCACGCTTTCAGCGTGAGAATTCGTGGCGATCGACTTCGTACTCTCTCTTCCGGGCCGGCGTGATGGGCCAACTATCTAACGGCAACTCGGGCGACTTCTTTAGGATTTTCGGCACCGGCTGGCGCCTATCAGCTCAAGACGACTCGGCCTATGCGAACCGAGTTGCCTCATTGGTCGCCTTCCGGGCCTGCTAAATGTGTGTACCTGAAGCAAGCCACTAGACTTGTCGCTGCAAAGCGGTTTGCCTTGTACCCTTGCGGCGAACACCTTTCGATTTCCCTGTGATCCAGCGTCCGTCTCGATGGGACGGTTGGGGCGTTCGGTACAGAGACAACCCGTTGTACGTTGTGGATTGACGATCATTCAGGCTGCGGTGTGCGCTCGCGGGAGTGGCCCCGCGAATCTTGCCACCTTCGACGGCGGCTCTGTCGTAAAAACGAACCGCTCCTCGTTCATCTAGTTCGCGAGGGCGGCTGCTTTCCGTTTGAATTGATCCGTGCCTGTCTCGAACAAGCCGTCCAGAACGGCGGTTGAGGGCGCGGCGATGTCCCGGTCTGATGGGTTTTTAAGGAAATGTGACAAGTTACTCGCTGTCGATGACTCACAGCTTTCGGAGCGGGTAGTGCGACTTTAAGTCTACTTTCGTGGCGCGCGTCCGGCCTTTCTCAGTTCGCCGGCAACAAAGGAGCCAAACGTATTGGCGATATCCGGAAAGGTCAGGATGTTCGCCTCTGTTACCTGGGCAGGTTTAAGCATCTGACGTTCAATCGCCCGGAGCCCCATTGTGCTCGATGCGACAAACTTGCGGACAAGGTCTTCCCGTTTCTTCTTGTCGGCCGTGTCAAAGTATTCGCGCGCAAGGCGAATCTCGTCGTGTCGACGCTGTTCGGCCGCGGCGTTAGCTGCCGCCAAGTTGTCCGCTACTGCTTTTTGGATGTCGGACTTTGACTCCTTTTGAACCGTCGTCGCGGCAACCAGCTGAGCCTGAATCAATTCAATCTGTTTATCGGCTTCGGACACCCGGTAGTTGTCCGAAAGAGCTTTCATCATGTACCCAGCAGCAGTTTTAATCTTGTCGCCCTGTCGGATTCTCCATCGGGTGTATTCAATGGCCTGTTGAATGCGTTCATCGGTCCACACGGCCCGGTTCTGCGCGATTGTTTCAAATTGTTTTTCGGACAGCGCGAAGTCATTCTGCAGTGTCATGAAAAGCGCTACAGAATTGAGCATATCCGCCTTCGAGGCCACAGATGCTTCCTTGCGCTTGAGCCTGAAACGAATCTGATCTTTCTTTCTCGAACCAGGTGTCCCCGCGCGCGTTTCGTACGTCAGCTCGATATCAGACAATTCGTTGATTTGGCTAACGGCTGGCTCTAGATAATCGCGCTTGAAGTATTTGAATTCAGCATTGTTTGCCCATGACTTTCCGGGCAGGTTTCTAACGAGGTCGAGCGGCAGCCACTCAGTTACCGCATTCGGAACGAATGGCAGGACATGGTCGTAGATTGCGCGGGCATAGATGAGCGTGAATCGCGAAGTGATTAGCAGGCTTGTCCAGTAGGAGTTCTCTGGGTCCTTGATGAGACGTTGCAGCTCGACCGGGACCCTGAATCGAATCCGACCATTTCTGACACTCACGCGACCTATGAGCTCAAGCCAGTCGCCGTCCTCAGTCTCAACCACCAAGTCCTTATCCGCCTCATCGTCGTCTGCCCTTCCCTTTTCGTCACCTCTTTCGACGGATTCTTCCACCATCCGTCCAGCCGAATCGACGGACACGACTGGGGCGCTTGTCACTTCGAGCATGGACGACTTGACGCTACGTATGACGCTTGAAAAATGCTTCTTGTTTTTACTGTCGTAGCGCATCAGCCATTTGAAAAAGCTTAGCGTGACATCGTAGGCTTCCTGGATCTCAGGGTCCTGCGCAACGATAAAGTAGGCGGCGTCGACGAAACGCCTAGCGGATAGACCGAGGCCAATAATGCGAGCAAAGACTCGGTTCTTTTGATAGCCGATATCCTTGTCAGAGACGGCCTCGTTGATAGACCCGCGTGCGGGCGCCATTTCGACGAAAAGGTCAAGCGCATATTGAAGCGGGGTCACTCGCCGTTCGACGCTGCTGGCCATTCCTGTTCCCTGAAAAATGCAGCTATTCTTAAGCCCAAATTTCAGCAAACTCTAAGCATATAAAGGTGAGATGTCAATGAGGACGTCTCACCTTTGGCGCCCGCGACGGACGCAGTACACCATCTCTCACCTTCGGTACAACAAGTCTCACCGCCAATTCAGACATGTGCGCTCCAAAGGTCTGTGCCAGCTGGTTTCCACCCGGTTATCCACAATCCTGCCGCCAAACCTCTCACCTCCGAGCGGGCCACGGCACCCACTCTCACCTTTTGGTCAATCGAGTCTCACTGTTTAGCCTTGAGACTCCTCACCTGAGGGGTACATTTTCTCTCACCTTTGGGACATCAACTCTCACCCTACGCGGCTTAACGTATTGATATTTAAAGATTTATGTTTCGCTTGTTAGTATGTATGTTCGTTTTTTTTTATAAGACAACTTACAAACGGAGTGGGCAGAGCATTGGCTTTATTGAAGGTTCTGTACGAGGATGCTCGCGTGCAAGCACAACGGCAACATTCACCCGGGGGATTGTCAACCGGCAATACTGAATGCTCGACCAGTAGAACTGGCGCCGTCACGGTGCTAGTGACCCCGAAGCAGCCGATGTAGATGAATGGCGGACCTTGCCGTAGTGCCACCACGAAAGGTGAGAGATTTTGTACGCGTGGTCTACCGTCGAGATTGCTCGCGGAACAAACAGGACAAGGTCTCCCAGGACTACAGTGAGGCGCCGATGCCCAACGGGCGCGAGGGTCCGTGGCTAGCCGTCGCTCAGTGGGACGGCGAGAGACTTCGTGCCCAATCTGCTCTTATACGAGCAGGCGGGCAAATTCGGTACACAATCTCTCACCTTTATCTCCGCTTCGTGCCTAGGGAGACGGAATTGTTATAGACACGCGGTGTTGAGCGGTGGTTCTAGTGACGCAGGCCAGTTTTCCTAGAACAGCATGTCTGATCTGTCCCAGCTGGGGCAGCAGACCGATCGCGTCGTTTCTTGCTGCTCGACCTAAATACCCTCAACGTGAACTCGTGTTGCTCTTCAAAGGTGAGAGATTTTGTACCGGTAACGGCGACCATTTATCGGCTGTCTGCTGCCGGTCTGCGCGCCCGACCATATAGAAAACAGTGGCTTACGCGTGACTCTTCAGGGTTCAGGCGATGAAAAAAGCATGTTTTTGTGTTTTTCCTGTATTCTCCGTTTAGCTTCAATTTTCAGGGAAAACTCAGAAATGGCCAATGTCAGTCAACCGATGCCGATAGACCGAACCGTGACGCTTGAGGAAATCTCCGATTTCGCCGACGTCGTCACCGATTACGCAACTGAGTTGCGAGACCAGATTCTGGCGCCGCGCCCGCGCAAGGAAGCACCGGTGTTCACTACGGGAGAAGTCGCTGACCTGTGTGGGTTGACGCGCCAGCAAGTGCAATACCTTGCAACGAAGGGAGACGGCGTCTTGCCCGAGGGGCAGTCCACGGGCACCGGGCGAAGCCGTAGTCGGCTATTCACATTGGTTGAGGCTCGAAACTGGGTGCAAAAGGTATCGGACATCTACCAGACACCACTGGTAGTTGGACCGAGTGACTTTGAGGGCAAAGTGATCGTTACTTCCCAACTCAAGGGCGGCTCGGCCAAGACTACGTCAGCCATGTGTATTGCCCAAGGGCTGACCTTGCGTGGAAGAAAGGTTGCCGTAGTTGACCTCGACCCCCAAGCTTCCCTTTCGGAGTTATGTGGCTTATATGCTGAGAAGGAAGTCTTCGCTGACGACACAGTGCTCCCATATATCTATGACCAAAATGTGGAGGGCGGCCTGCTGGCGAAAGTGCAGAAGACTTATTGGGATGGGATAGACATCATCCCTGCTCATACGGAGCTAGTCGGTGCCGAATATCACCTTCCAGC
Source organism: Paraburkholderia sp. SECH4 (assembly GCF_030511745.1). NCBI lineage: Bacteria > Pseudomonadati > Pseudomonadota > Betaproteobacteria > Burkholderiales > Burkholderiaceae > Paraburkholderia > Paraburkholderia sp. SECH4. The sequence continues at coordinate 95,158 of NZ_JALOCP010000029.1, read as the reverse complement.
GATGCAGATGAAGATTCCCGGCTTCAAATTCTGGCAGGTGCTGCGAGACGGGCTTGCGCCTTTACGCAAGCACTACGACTACATCATCCTAGACACGTCGCCTTCCCTTTCGTACCTGAATTTGAACGCCCTTTTAGCCGCGGATGCGATGGTCATGCCCATGGTTCCGGAGAATCTCGACTTTTTCAGTTCACTATCGTTTTGGCGGCTTTTCTCCGACGTTGCCAAGTCCTTTATCAAATACGAATCTAATAAGAAGTATGACTTCGTGTCCGTCTTGCTGACGCGGGTGAATTACAGTACCACTTCCGCGGCGCCTGTCGTGCGGACGTGGGCTCAAGGCGCTTACCGGCACTGGCTGTCCCAGTTCGAGGTTCCAGCTAGTTCCGTGATGAGTTCGGGGGCGCTTGCGTTCACAACCGTATTCGATATCAGCAGCTCGCACAGCCAAGCCAAGTCCTTGGCGCGGGTAAAACAGCCGCTCGTCGACTACTGCCGATGGGTCGATGACATGTTCGTCCAACAATGGAGGCCAGCACAATGAGCAATGGCAATATTCGTGACCAGATGCTGGCAAAGACCGCGGGTCTTCGCTCGACAGCGGAAAGAACTCCTGACGCCGGCCGGCGCGCGAGTCGTACAGAGACCGCGCCGGGTATGGCCGGGGCGTTGGCGGCCGCGCAATTGAGGGTCCAGGAACTCGAGTCGACGGGCACCTCGTCGCAATTGCCTGTTTCCGCGATCGTGCCGAATCCGTGGCAGCCGCGGCGGGTATTCAATGAAGCCAAACTCTCTGAGCTGGCGGAATCGATTCGCGAAGTGGGACTTATGCAGCCCATCGTTGTTCGGCGCGTCGAGTCGGCGTACCAGATTGTCGCGGGGGAACGCCGCTGGCGGTCACATAAGATGCTCGGGCTTGAGAACATCAAGACAGTAGTGATCGAGTGCTCCGACCAAGAAATGATTGTCTTGGCGCTTGTCGAGAATCTGGGACGGGACGACCTTTCTGACTATGAGGTGGCCATCTCCATCCGCCGGTCTGAGACTGAGTTTCCAAGCCGCAAGCGGTTGGCGGAGTCACTGGGCCTATCGCGCACGGGCCTATACCAGTTTCTCGCGTTTCAAAATTTGCCTGACTTCATCAAGAAGGATCTAGATCTGCAGCCTGCTCTTCTCGGGTGCAACGCCGCTGAGGAAGTTGTTTCTGCTCTGAAAAGGCACGGTGCGGAGGCTGAAGGCGCTGCGCAGGAGCTGTGGCCCGACGTGGTCAAAGGCGAGCTGGCGCAAGGCAAATTCGCTCCCGCCATTGTCGCGATGGTTACACGTCGCGCGACTGGGACTGCGGCGCGGGAGCGCCTCATTGAGAAGTTTTTCGCCGGCAAGGATCAGGCCGGAAGCATTACCAAGGATGTCAACAATTTCACGGTCAAGATCAAGACCGGGTCATTAACCGAGGCGCAGGAGACTCGAATAAGACAGCTCATTAGTGAACTGTACAAGGGTGAACCGCGCTGAGCATCAGGCGTGCCCCCTATGGAAGAGCCCGCCGCGAGCGGGCATTTTTGTCTTCAGTCGAGGCTACCCTCGGTGTCAGTAATACTGACACTCTAAGTGGTCGCCAGAGGTGTCCGAGTCTTACAGAATTGCGGTGTCAGTATTACTGACACACCGAAACTACTCTCGGCGCGACAATTAAACTACTTCGAGCGTTGGCGCGCGATCGGCGAGGGGCGCCGCGGCAATGATGGTTCGTGGCTACCGCCCCGCTACGCGCCCCATTTCGACGGATCACGGGCGAGTGGCGTTCCTGAGCGCGTGCGTGCCGGCAGAAGATCCGGAACGCCAGTCGGGCCGGTGATGGCCTTCATGGCATGGCGGCCACCCATAGTCGTGTCCTTTCTAGTGTTATCTCGACCGTTGTCGAGGTTCGGTCCGCGGAAGTATTTGGAGGCCGACGAAACGCCCGCCTCAACGGGCGTTTCGTCGGGCGTGGGATGTAGCCAGCGCTCTCTTCATTGGCTCGTCGTCGACGTACTGATTGAAGGTCCGCATATCGGCATGGCCCATGTTCTCCAACGCGGCGCGCGCGTCGAGCCCGTTGCCAACCGCGGTTGCCAACCCTTTCGCATAGGAGTGGCGGAGCCAGTGGGTGGAGGCGGCTTCAAACCGCTCCGCATCGACGCGACGTAGGTGGGCGCGCGCGTAGACCAACGCTTCTGCACACAGGCCCGTAATCAGGTTCCAGACTGTCGTCCGGCTGCGCAGTCCTTTCCAGTTCCCGAAGCGCGTGCGACGTAGCGAAAGCAGCAGGGGCAAGGTTTCGTCCGGCGCTGGCACGGGCGGCAGTCCATAGGCCATGCGGTAGGCCTGAAGTGACAGCGCGATCTCATCGCAGGGCACCCAGCGCGCCTTGCCGCCCTTACCGCGCTCGACGCGCAGCAACCACTGGAATGGCGGAGCGTCGGGAAACTCGCGCCGCAGTTCGGGGGAGACAGTTTCGATGCGCACGTGACCCATGACACAGCGAACCGCCTCGGTGGTGCGCAGGCCTGTGCGTTCGAACAGATCGACCGCGAACAGGTCGCGCGCTTTCGCCAGACGGGCTTCACGGGACAGTTCTGGCCGTGCGGCGATCACCTCGCGGATCAGGGCTGTGTCGTCCGGCGCCAGAAAGCGCGCCTGTTTTTCCGGCTGACGACGGCCCACGGTCGGCATCCCGGTCGCCGGATTCAACTGCAGGTAGCCAACGTCGCGCATCCAGTCGAATAGAGACGTGACGATCTTCTGGGTCTGTCCAGCGGACCGGTCGCTGAGCGGTTTGAGGAATGGCCGCCAATCTGATGATCCGCGGCGAACCCCCGGCCGGCGGATCGCCCATGAAGCAGGGGCTTGCAGGAACGCGAGATACGACGCGAATTCGTCCATTGTCCAGCTGGAGACTGTGGCGCCGGTCTGCCGCGCGTACCAGAACAGCCGCTCGGCCTCGGTGCGGTACTGTTCGAGCGTCGTGGGAGAGAGGCGGCCGCGCCCGGTTGCCTTGGCCCGAAGCCACCGAGCAACGACGTCCTCGTCCGATAGGTCCGGCGGCAGGATCGGGCTTTGCACGCGATTCGGTGTGTCCGGCACGCGCCCGACAGAGGAGCGCGTGCCGTCGGGGGGCGGGAGGGGCGGGACGCGATCGTTCAAGGAGCGTCCCCGGACGGCGTGCCGCCGGCGCCAATGCTGATCGCGGGCGGGGCGACGAAAACCTCCAGCACGCTGGCCAGCGGCGGGCTGACCAGAATCCCGAAGAACCCGCAAACGTCGTACGGATGCGCGAGAAAACGCCGCGATCGCTCAGAATCCGGCAGCGTCACGTCGACCATCTCGCCGCGCGCCGTCAGCACGACCGAGTGGGCGACGAAACGGTAGGGCGCGTGCGTGGCCGGATCGCCCTGGGCGTCGAGCAGCCAGCCGCGCAGCACGACGTCGCCCGGGTGTGCGCCGGCCCAGCGGTCGGCCAGGTCATGACAGAACGTCCTGTCCGGGCGGCCTGCCGGCGACGCCGGGCCGTGCAGCTGCGCAAAATCCGGCTGTTCGCTCTCCAGCTTCGCCAGCAGTGCGGCGCCGAGCGCGACGAACGGATTGCCGGGTGGCTGGCTGTGTGTGACCAGGTTGTTCATCGGGGCGACCTCCTGCGGCGCGGCCGGGCGCCTAGCGTGGCGTGATGGTGACAGGCTGGCCCTGCGTGGCCGCCCAGGCGGCAAGCGCCGCATGCGGATCGGCGTCGACCTGAAACGCCTTCACTCTCGATACCCGGTGGGCCGCGGTGGCCGGCAGCGCTTCTGCGACCCACCAGCTGTTATCCGGCCGGACGAAGGCCGTGAACGCCTGGTCGCCTGCCGTGACCAGCCAGTAACCGGTCATTGCGTCGCGGGCGAGCTGCAGCGAGGCCGTCAGCGCGTCAGCCGCCGCTTCCAGCGCTGCGTCGACGGCAGCCTGGTCGGTCGGGCCGTTTACGGTCAGGTTGACGCGCACGTCGTCCAGATAGGCGATCCAGTCGCGCCGGAGCCCGTCCATGTTGGTCGCGTTGACGGGTTTCCAGTCCACCCCGGCGAGGCCGGGCAGCAGCGTGTACAGCTCGCTGCTCGACACCATCTGGCCGTCGCGCAGGGGGCGCAGGACCGCCGGGGCCGGGCCGAGATCCTTGTCCCGGAACGAGAGCGAGGCGGGGGTTCCGGGGATCGCCAGACTGAAGGAAGAGACGTGGAGGCCGGTTTCAACGGGGCCAAAGGCAGTAATCGTCATGGTGTGGGCAGGTGGTTGGAAAGGTGGGAAATGACTTCACCGCGCGTCGGCGGCCGTCGGCGCTGCCGCCGACGTGAGCAGGGCCGTCACGTCGGGTTGACGCAGCGCGGCGCCGAGTTCGGCGTACTGCGGATCGTCCCCTTCGTCGGAAAACCCCCAGCGGCCGTCGTGCAGCATCACGGCGTACTTCATCGCGTCTGCGGGAGGGTAACCGTTCAGCACGTCACGCGCGGCGATCGCCACCAGCGCCGACCGTTCGTGTGGCAGCAACGTCGTCCACCCGTACTCCGGCAGCGTCCGGCCCAGGTGCGGCTCGACGGCCGTGCGCAGGGCCGCAGCCAGGTGCGTGACACGCTCGACGCGCGGCAGCTCGGTCTCGAGGAAGGCACGCATGCCGGGTTCCAGCGTGACCACGAAGCCTGGCCGGTACGCCGGCGTGTCGGCGTGCGGCGCGCACAGGCAGCGCAGCTCGTCGCCGGCGACCGTTTCGAGCAGCTCGACGTCGCCAGCGGCAAACTCGTGCGGCACGTCGGACGTCAGTCGCGCCCAACCTTCCCAGCGGGGCGAGATCGCGTCGACGCCGATCGACAGCGTCGCGTCACCGGGCTCGCGCCAGTCGGACAGCGGGTGAATCCAGACTGCATATTGATTGCCCTCGATGCGCACGCCGTCGAACTCACGGTGAACGGTGATCATACACACTCCGGAAAAATAAGGGTAAACCCTATGTTAGCTTTGAGTCGGGGCTGTATAAACCCCCATGCAAGTTACTGAACATTATGGCGGTAATGTCCACTAGAGACAATCTGAAGGATTAAAACAGGTACAAAAATACCGCAGAATGTGGCAGGATTCCGTCGACGGTCATCGCAGGGGCGGTGGCCACCGACGCGGGATCTGCCAGCCTATGCCATTCATCGCCATCGACACCATCCGCACCGACCAGAACCGGCCGGATGGCCTCTCCCATGTGAATCCTGATCATGTCAGCGCCGTCGCCCAGCCGCGCGAGAATCCGCAGGGCTGGACTCATATCTTTCTCGATGCACTCGACGATAGCGGCGGCGCCCGGTCGTTGACGACCGCCCGCGAACTGCAGCACGTGCTCGCGCGGTTCGGCCCGTTCGTCGAGATCCGGCGCCTCGAGATCCAGACCGGCGACAACTGGCCGGTGTGGCATGTGCGCGTCGCCGCGATTGTCGCGCTGGTGCCTGCAGGGGAGGGGCGCGGGCGTCTCTTCCTGAAAAACAGAGCAGACCTGTGGGTCAACTACGCCGACGTCGCGACGTCGCTGGCCAAAAGCAGCGCGACGTAAGAACAGACCGCACACGCGATGCGCGACGGACGCCCGTCGCATCGCATGAACGTCATGGCGTCCTACACAATGGAGCAGGTGCATGTCAGATCATGAAAACAATGGGAATCCCGAGGCGCTCGACTGGATCAGCGCCAACACCGGACTGGACCTTGTTTCCCGCGGTCAACTCGACAACCGCGACGAATTCACGGGCGCGCGTGTCGCGCGGGTGATCGAACGTCTGCTCGATCAGCTCGCAGAGCGGGGCAGGGCGGCCTACGACGGCGAGGACACCTTCCTGCGTCGCGCGATCGCCTGCTATGGCGAAGGAGATGACGAGTCGGCCGTCGATAATGCCTCGCGGGCGGCGGCCATGGGCAATGGTGTGCTTTTCTCGGGCTTTGATGACCCCGACCGGTCGGTCCCGCTGCGCGATGCATTGAGCGAGGCACGCGCCGCGCGTGCGTCCGACCTTGCCTCCTGAACCTGTGCCTGCGCGAGGAGTCTGTCATGACCGGATCTACATACCGAAAAACTTTTCAGTTCCAGACGTCTCCCGGCCTTAACGCCGGCGTGCGGACCTTTACCGTCGCGATCACGTCGACGCTGCACGAATACCGCGCGCGCGTCACCGAGATGACGTCCCGCGAGGGGCCCGTTCCCGTGATGATTTCCCACGCGGCCGGTCATCGCAATGATCTGAGTCCACCCGCTTTTCACCGGATGCGCCGGCACCACCGCGGTGAGCTTTATGGCACCGTCCTCGCGGCATTGCGCAATGGTCATGTTGAGCGGATCGACCGGCAGCCGCACGTGCCGAACATTGCGGTGTTTGACTGTTTCATTCGCGTCAGTCCGGAGCAGCTGGAGATCATGCATCCGCCGTTTGGCGATGCGGTCGAGGACGACATGAGCGACTGGCCTGGGGCGCTGAAGGTCTTTCCGGAGACGGGGGAAAGTGAATGAGCCCGATCGCGGCAACGGCAGCGTTCACGCGCGCGGCCTACCTGCGTGCAAAGGTGCTCGACAGTCTTTCAGGGCAGGGCCACGACCAGGCGCTGCTGTTCGGTTCGCTGAACAACGACGAGAGGGCTGACGCGTACAGCGAGGCACAGACCGCGCTCGCCAACGAGGCACGCAAACTTCTTCAACTCTACCCGCATCCGGACTTCATGGCTGGCCGGGGGTGGGCGAACGCAAACGGATTTGACGAGTGAGGGAACACGATGGCTGACGTGCTCGAGCTGGTGTCGTTTGGACTGCCTCCGACCTTCCCGCCAGAAGCGATGCCCGACGCCGGCGCGCAGTTTGTGAAGGCGTGCTGGGCCGGCATGACGAAGGGCCAACTGCTCACGCGTGCGCGCAAGCTCGGCTGGCGCCCGAGTTGGGAACGGCAGGCGCACATGGTCGCGGAGGAGGGTATCGAGGTGTATGGGTTCGCGCTGGTGATCGACGGCTGCGTGGTGCCGCTCATGGCGCGTATGCGACGTGTGGCCGGCGTCACGAAACCGGCACGGCCGCCGGAACGTGACACGCGGCAGCAGACACTTTTCTGAACGGGACTTCGATGACGACACTCAGTGACGACTGCCGTTCACACCTTTACCGCATCGTCTGGGAAACCCGTGAGGGCGTCAGCGTGCTCGCCTATACGCTGGCATTCACGCGCGAGGGGGCACGCCAGCTGTTTCACCAGCTGATCGCTCCGATCGCACGCGAGCCGGTCGACGAGCTGGTGCTGTACAACCTGGACTCCTACCGGGACCTGACCGACAAGGGCGTGAGCGAGGATGAGGATCTGCGCGTGTTCGAATCGGGGTGGCAGGGCGACACGGTGATTTTGTGGGCCGAGCGGCCGCTTTTCCTGACGGCCGATCCGACACTGGTGGGCAAATGGGCCGAACTGCAGGCCGATCTGGCTGCGCTGCACACGGCTGATGCAATCAGTCGCATCGGGAGAAAACCGTGAGCGGCACCCTTTACCAGATTACGCAGACGGCTGCACATGTGTGTAGCGCGTTGCCACTTCCAGCGCCTGGTCCTGTCGAGCGGTTGGTCCGCTGGGGCGACCACTGGCAGACACTGGTGGGCGCCGTCATTGGTGGACTCCTGGGCGTAGTTGCCGCGCTAGTTGTCGCGGCGACGGTTGCGCGTCGTGAACGACGGATCGCCGCGGCAATGGTCCTGCCCGAAGTCCAGCAGCTCACAGCGGCCCAGCAAGGATGGACAAGTTATCTGGAGAAATGGGCGGTGACAGAACCGGCAGAACGGCAAAAGCTCCTATGCCGGCACCTCGTCGAGGATAGGCCAGGCGTTTCCGCGCTTTATACGCCGATGATCGCTCAGGTTTCCGACATAGACCGCCGTCTATACAGCCATCTGTTCCAGTGTCAGATGACCCATCGGTCCTTTGAAGCCGCGCTCGCGCCGTTCGCGGAGAACGACAGAATTTTTCACGCACAACAGAAGGTGCGTGCTCAGTCCATTCGATCGGGCGTGCCGTTGACCCAGGCGTTCCAGGAGGAGAGTGCGCATATGGAAGCGATTCTTCAGTTTCACGCGATGCGCGCCATTCGAGCATGGACGTACTGCACCGAACACGCCGAACTGGCGAACTACTTTCTTGATCGGCTGATTTTTAACCGCTGGCCGCGTCCGTTGGCGAGGCTACGGATGCGCTGGTGGCCGAACGACGTCGACCGACGTTCGGCGCAGTTCCTGAAGATGGGCAAACTGCCCAGCGAGATGACGGAAACGAATCAATGACGCAGCGCACACTCAAGACGGCGATTGGTAATCGCGATGTGACCGTTCAGATGGGATGGGACCGACCCCTGCAGTATCTGTACATGGTGATCGACTACGTCGACAGCGAGGACGACGAACCGCTGTACAGCAACCTCAGTGTTGATGAAGCAGGCCTGCGTGGAAAACTGGCCTATTTCACGAAAAAGACCCGGCCTTTCGGCATCGAGGTCCCGTCGACCATGCTCGCAAGAATCCAGTCCGACGAGGCACTGAACCTTGCGAACGGAACATCGACCTTCGACACCGCCGGTGTCGATACACAGGAGTAAGGTGGAGTGGCACGTCCCCGCATCGAATGGCGTGACGCAGCGCTGCGTTTGATCATGAGCGGTATATCACGCTATGACCAGCAGTTCCCGCAGGACAACGCACAGTTTCTGGACGCCGTGATCGACGAGGTCCGCACGGTCACCGGCAAACTGTACGGTGCGGGCACGTACGCACGGCTACTACGAGACACGGCCGTATCAACCGGTGTCACGCGTCGCCCCGGCAACAGTACGATCCAGAAGGCGATTGACCGTGCGCAGGCGCTTGCGCCGGCGCACGTGTCGGGCGACGTCTCAGGTGAGGCGCCGGCGATCGACGTGCATACGTTGCGCCGCGTGGTCGAGCCCGTTATCAGGGATGCTTTGGCGCCGCTTCATACACTGCTTGCCCAGTTACTCGAGACTTCGCCGCCAGTCGCGACACGAGGCGGTATGGTGTCCACGGGTGAATCCGATCTGCAGTTGCAGATCACGCAAGCCTCGCTGGAAGATGCGTATGTGCGCATGCGTCGAATGGAAGAAGAAGGTAGCCAACTGCGAAGGGAGCTGGGGCGCGCAGAGACGCAGGCAGCGGTTGCTGAAACCCGGATTGCGCAGCTGCTGGACGATCTGAACAGGTCGATCGCGGCCTCTGCCGCCGGCGCCGATGCCCTTGCGAAAGCGGCGAAGCGCCTGGAAGGCACCGAACAGTTCCTGAAAGCGCAGAACGATGCGGTGCGCCAGCAGGCGACCGCCGAAGTCGACCAGCTACGGCGGCAGGCGCAGCAGCTGCGGGAACGGATCGATCACCTGACAATCGACAACGACCAGTACCGCCGCGCGCTCGTGAAGCAACGGAGTGGGGGCGCTTCGGAGAACAGCTGAGCGGTTTATCTGCGACGCTCCAGGGCAGTCGGTCGCCGGGAAACCGACGCGCAGAAAATCGGCTTTACACTCCGTGGCAGGGCGGTTTCAGACGGGTTGCGTTCGATTCCCGCCGTACGCATGAAGTTGAAGACTTTCTCGGCGGTCTGATCGTCGTTGTTCCTGCTAATGGAGCCAGAGCCCGCTCGCTTGCCAGTGGGTGATGTCATGGGACCTAGTTTTTCCAGGAGGAACAGCATGTCCGCCTCGGTCCCGCCGTCCAGTGGATCGAAGTCTTGGAACTCCCATTCGGGGTGCCTTCAGCCCCCAGAATGGCGCACTCTCAACCCCCCCCCCGCACGGCGCTCGATCAGGCTCTGCCCGTCGCAACGGAAGAGGAAATCCCTGGACGGTCGGCCTTTAGACTTTCGTCGCCCCTGCCGTTATCTCAATAGCAGGTGACGCGGCTTCAACGATCGCAATTGGAAAGCAAGGGACAAGACGATTTTTCGTTAAAATCGCAGCATCTTGGGGGAGAGGCCAAGCGTCAAATAAATTAGAGGGGAGCGGAAGTAATGCCTGGACTGAACCTTCTCGAACGATTTCGGGGAAAGTGTTTAAAAGGGACAGCGAGTGAGCGTCACGCCAACTACCATGCCCACGAGATCTCCCACCGGCACAGCGCTGGCGGCGTTGATCGCCTGTCGCAAACATTGCTCGACGCCTGCGTCAATCTGAACCCGCACCGGATCGACGCCGTGCCGGCGCTCTGCCAATACTGGGCTGAGCGTTCCCGGCTGCGCTCCGCGTCAGTGAAGAAGGGACCCCAATGAAGTTTGTCAGCAACGCTGGAACCGACCGCGTATTGGACCTCGTACGCCCATGGCTGAAGCCCGGTCACCAGCTCGACGCCGTGTCACCGTCGTTCTCGCTGTTTGCCTTTGCCGAGGTCCTGGCCGATGCGGTCAAGCTGTCGCAGGCGCGCTTGGTCCTTCCCGCCGTCGACTCCGCCAACGCCTCGGACCTTCGATTGCTCGGCAACGCCGCTGACCGGCCCGCTCGCAACCAACTGCAGGCTCCGTGGCTTGCGCGAAAGTTCGCAGCTTGGGTGGAGGGCAAAGCCCACGTGCGGCAGGCCAGCGGGGCGATCCCTCAGGGTACCTTGGTGATGCGCGATGCGGCAGGGCAGGCACAGCAAGCCGTGCTGGGTTCTTTCGCCTTCAGCACGGAGGGGCTAGGCCTGACCCCCGGCAATCCGTTGAGCCTGGTTCAGGCCTCCGAGAACTCTGCCGAAGCCGCGATGCTCAGCCAGTGGTTCGACGCGCAGTGGGCCAGCCTGAAGGACCAGCCGGAAACCAAGGCGGCGCTGATCGACGCCATCAAGAAGCTCTCCGCCCACCGCGACCCGACTAGCATCTACACCTTGATGCTGCACCATCTCTTTTCCGGCACAGGCGAAGGGATGGACGAGGACCGCATCGTCAAGTCCGCAACGGGAATTCGCAACACGGTTGTATGGAAGAAACTCTACAAGTTCCAGCGCGACGGCGTGGTGGGCGCGCTCGACAAGCTGGAACGTTTCGGCGGCTGCATCATTGCCGACAGTGTGGGCCTGGGCAAGACCTTCGAGGCTCTGGCCATCATCAAGTACCACGAGCTGCGCAACGATCGGGTGCTGGTACTCTGCCCCAAACGTCTGCGCGACAACTGGACGCTGTACAAGGCCAACGACCGGCGCAACGTGCTCTCGCCCGACCGGCTCAACTACGACGTGCTGAACCATACCGACCTATCGCGGGATGGTGGGCACTCTGGCGACATCGACCTGTCGCATGTGAACTGGGGCAACTACGACCTGGTGGTGATCGACGAATCCCACAACTTCCGCAACAAGAAGACGCCACGCCAGGGCAACGAAACCCGCTATGACCGCTTGATGCGCAAGATCATCCGCGAAGGCGTGAAGACGCGTGTACTGATGCTCTCGGCAACTCCGGTCAACAACCGGCTGGCCGACCTGCGCAACCAGATCGCGTTCGTCACCGAGGGTGACGATACGGCACTGGTCGACCATGGCATCGCCAGCATCGACAGCACCACCCGCCGTGCGCAAAAGGCCTTCAACCGTTGGCTGGAGCTGCCCGAAGACGAGAAGACACCCTCGCTGCTGGTGGAGATGCTCGGCTTCGACTACTTCGCGTTGCTTGACCACCTGACAATCGCCCGTTCGCGTCGCCACATCGAGAAGTACTACGGCACGGCCGAAACCGGCCGTTTCCCTGACCGGTTACCGCCTATCAACATCAAGGCCGACGTCGACCGCGCAGGAGAGTTCCGCTCCATCCGCGACATCAACCTCGAGATCCGCCGCCTCAACCTGGCCGCCTACGCTCCACTGCGTTACGTGCTGCCCCACAAGCAGGCCGCCTACGACGCGAAGTACAGCACTGAGATCCGTGGCGGCGAAGGCTTTTTCCGCCAGGTGGACCGTGAAGAGAGCTTGATCCACCTGTTGCGCGTCAACGTGCTCAAGCGCATGGAAAGCGCCGTGTCGTCGTTCGCGCTCACCGTGCACCGCCAGCTCACGGACGTGGAGGCCACGCTTGCGCGCATCGAGGCGCACGACCACGAAATCGAAGAGTTCGACATCGCCGATGTGGACATCGACGATCCAGCGTTCGAGGCCTTGCTGGTCGGCCGCAAGGTGAAGGTGCTGCTGGGCGATGTGGACCTCATCCGCTGGAAGCAGGACCTTGCCGAAGACCGCAACCGCCTGGCCACGCTCTACGCCGCTGCCGAGCAGGTCACCGCTGCACGCGATGACAAGCTGTGCAAACTGCGCGATCTCATCGCCGAGAAATGCAAGAATCCCAGCAATGCCGGTAACCACAAGGTCATCGTCTTCACCGCTTTTGCTGACACGGCCACCTACCTGTTCGAACACCTGGCTGGCTGGGCCAAGTCCGAGCTCGGCATCGAGTCGGCGTTGGTCACTGGCTCCGGCCGCAACCGGTCGACCTTGCCCGGCCAACGCAGGGATTTGACCAGTATCCTCACCGCCTTCTCGCCGCGCTCAAAGGAGCGGCCGGAGGAGCTTGCCCACGAGGGGGAACTGGACTTGTTGATCGCCACCGACTGCATTTCTGAAGGCCAAAACCTGCAAGACTGCGACTGGCTGGTCAACTACGACATCCACTGGAACCCGGTGCGCATCATCCAGCGCTTCGGGCGTATCGACCGCATCGGCTCGCCCAACGAGCGCATCCAACTCGTGAACTTCTGGCCCAACATGGAGCTGGAGGAGTACATCAACCTGGAGCAGCGCGTCAGTGGTCGCATGGTGCTGCTGGACATCTCTGCCACCGGAGAAGAGAACCTGATCGAGCAACAATCGGGTAACCAGATGAACGATCTGGAATATCGCCGCAAGCAGTTGCTCAAGCTGCAGGACGCAGTCATCGATCTCGAAGACCTGTCCACGGGTGTCGCCATCACCGACCTGACCTTGACCGATTTCCGCATCGACCTGGCTCAGCACCTCAAGGCGCACCCTGGCAAGCTCGAATGCATGCCGCTGGGGGCCTCTGCCGTAACCACCAGCATCGACGCCGACATTCCGCCCGGCGTTGTGTTTTGCCTGCGAGCCGAGGGACCCGCGGCTGAAAAGACCATTGACCCGAGTTACCCGCTCGCACCGCACTACCTCGTACATGCAGGAGATGACGGCACGGTGCTGCTGCCGTATACCCAGGCCAAACGCATTCTCGACCGGCTCAAGCGGCTGAGCTTGGGGCGTGACCTCCCCGACGCCACCGCCTGTGCGAGGCACGACACATCAACCAAGCAGGGCGAAGACATGCGCCGCGTCCAGCGACTGCTCGCGGCGGCCGTGGCCTCGGTTGTCGGCAAAAGCGAAGAGCGGGCCGTGGCCAGCCTCTTCTCACCGGGCGGTACACACGCTAGGTCCGGAGAGTTTGCAGGCTCAAACGATTTCGAGGTGGTGGCGTATCTGGTGGTTCTCGCTGGCAACGGGCAGGACAACATCGATCAGGGCAGCATGGAGTCGGCCACATGACGGTTCCAGGGATTGCCCCCCCATCTTTGGTCCTCACCAGCCGTGATTTGATCGCCGCGCTCGATCTGCCGGGACCAACACTGGTCAACCAACGCGTGCCCAAAAAGCTCCTGGTGGAGAACGGCTCGCCTACTGCCGCCGACAAGAAGCTCATTCAAGACGGCATCGAACAGATCACCTGGGTGGCCGCGCTCAAGCCTGCCAACATCGGCGTTCCCGAATTTCGGGACGAACTGCGAGCCTACCTGGAACTGGCCGTACTGTGCATCACCTTGCGCCAGCCAGCCAAGACCTCGCGCATTGCCGAGCTGGTGCACCGCGCCATCCCTTACCCGCTTGTGCTGATCCTTGAAGACGGCACCGACGTGCTCGTGTCGATGGTGCACATCCGCTGGGCACAACGGGAGGCCGACAAGACTGTTCTGGATGACGGGCGAGCCGAGATTCGCTTCCGCGATCACGTCACCGGCGACACAGCAAGTCTGAAGGCCTTCCTGCAAGCGCTGTCCCTGAGCCGCCAGCCGCGAGCCGATCTGTACGCGCTGTACCAGGGTTGGATTGACAGCACTACCGCGCTGGAAACGGCTGGCATCACGGGTCGGTTCGTTGCCAGCACGTCACCCGAACAGGCCGCTGCTCGGCGAGCCGCCTTGCATCGCTGTCGCGAAATCGACAGTCAGGTGGCGAACCTGCGTCTCGGAGCGGCGAAAGAGAAGCAGATCGCCCGACAAGTGGCCATCAATCTGGATATCAAACGACTTGAGCAGGAACGTGCCTTGGCGATTTCCGAACTGACCGAAGGCAATTCATGAACGTCGCCACGCACCTGCCCCAAAAAGGAAACAGCAACATGATCGAAAAATTGGAGGCCACAAGTGCCGAAGCACAGAGTGCCGACCTCGTGGCCGACAACATCGCCAAACTCAAGGCCCTGTTCCCAGAGCTGCTTACTGAGAGCGTCAATGGCGCCGCAATCAACGTGGACGTGCTCAGGGCATTGGTCGGCGATAAGACGGCGAGCGACCTTGAAGAGAAATACGGCCTCAATTGGCACGGCAAGCGCCGCGCGCGGCAGCTGGCGCTGACGCCCAGCACCGGCACGCTGCGACCCTGCCCGGAGGAAAGCGTGGACTGGAACACCACGCAGAACCTCATGATCGAGGGCGACAACCTCGAGGTGCTGAAGCTAATGCAAAAGAGTTACGCTGGCAAGGTAAAGCTGATCTACATCGATCCGCCATACAACACCGGGAAGGACTTTGTGTATCCGGATAATTATCAGGACAACATCAAAAACTATCTGGAGCTGACCGGGCAAGTGGAAGGTGGCAAGAAGATCAGTAGCAGCAGCGAAGCTAACGGACGCTTTCATACCGACTGGTTGAATATGATGTATCCGCGGTTAAAATTGGCAAGGAATCTGTTGCGAGATGATGGGGCAATTTTTTGTTCCATAGATGATATTGAAGTCCCTCGCCTGAGAGGCCTCCTCGACGAAATATTTGGCGAAGAAAATTTTTTGGCTCAGTTCAGTTGGAGAAGTGACGGGAATTTTGATAACCAGGCAAAAGTAAAGATTTGCCACGAATACATTCTGCTTTATGCGAAGTCTGTGGACAATTTTCCGCATCCTCCCGTAGTGGACCCGAGCACGCCCACCGACAGCAAACTTTTTCGACCAGAAATCCGAAACACTATTGTAAAGAATGGGCCCAAAAACCCCGTTAGTAAAATCACACTCCCGAGTGGGTTCCCTGCCGACTTTGAAAGCGGTCGCATACCGTCAAGAACGGCACCGTGGCCAGTTTATCTAAGCGACGCGCTTGTCGAAAATGGAAAGTTGGTGAACTCGGTGGTGGTCGAGAGTGGTTGGAGTTCCAAGGATTTGGCACTTGAGTTCATCAAGAACAATTGCACACCAATTCAAGATAGCAAAGGGCAAGAGACATCATTTGTGATCTCAAAATCAGGTGCGATCGAAGTAGTAAAGCGGCGCTCCGATTATCAAAGTCATGTCATTTCCGTACTTAACGGTTTCGGCGGGACGCAAAAGGCAACGGCACAACTGACAGAGATCGGAGCGTTCTTCAATGGCTACCCTAAGCCTGTTGATCTGATTCGTTACATCGTCCAGATGACCGATGGTAACGATGCCGTGATCCTTGATTTCTTTGCTGGATCAGGTCCGAGCGCTCATGCCGTTATGGAACAGAATGCTCTGGACTCGGGAACTCGTAGATACATTCTGGTGCAGATTCCAGAGCCACTTGACCCATCGGACGAGAAGCAAAAAGCCGCCACGAATTATTGCGACAAACTCGGCAAACCGCACAGCATCGCCGAACTGACCAAGGAGCGCCTACGCCGAGCAGGTGCAAAGGTCAAAGCTGACAACCCCATGTTTGCTGGTGACACTGGCTTCAGGGTGTTCAAGCTCGACAACTCCAATATCCGCGCCTGGAACCCCAATCGCAACGATCTCGCGCAAACACTGCTCGATCATGAGGAACATCTCCTGCCGGGACGCACCGAGGCAGATATCCTCTATGAGCTGTTCCTCAAGCTTGGCCTCGATCTTTGCGTGGTCACAGAGATGCGCCCGATTGCCGGCAAGCAGGTGCAGGCCATCGGCGGTGGTGTCTTGCTCGCCTGTCTGGCCGAGAAGATCGCTCGCGAAGACGTCGAGCCGCTGGCGCAAGGCATCGTCGCCTGGCACGAAGAACTTGCGCCCGCCGGTGACACCACCTGCGTGTTCCGCGACAGCGCCTTTTCCGACGACGTGGCCAAGAGCAATCTTGCCGCCATCCTGCAACAGCACGGCATAGCCAAAGTGCGCTGTCTCTGAGAACCGGTGCCGATAATGAAACTGCATTTCGAAGCCGATCTGCCCTACCAAGGCGACGCAATCGAGGCTGTGTGCGATCTGTTCCGCGGCCAGGAAGTGTGCCGGTCCGAATTCACCGTGACTATGCGGGCGCCGAGCACCGAAGCGACAGCCGCCGGAGGCCCGCTGCAAGCGACGCTGGAAGGCATGCAAGAGACCGAACAGGGGGGCGTCGGCAACCGCCTAACCCTGCTGGATGATGAGATCGAAGGCAACCTGCGAGCCATTCAGCTGCGCAACGGCCTCGCGCCTTCCACCAAGCTCTCGGGCGACTTCACAGTAGAGATGGAAACCGGTACCGGTAAGACCTATGTCTACCTGCGCACGGTGTTCGAATTGAACAAGCGCTACGGCTTCACCAAATTCGTAATCGTGGTGCCTTCAGTCGCCATCAAGGAAGGCGTCAACAAGACGCTGCAGATTACTCGCGAGCACTTCGACGCGCTTTATCCCAGCGCGAAGGGCTACGAGTTCTTCCAGTACGACTCGGCCAAGCTCGGCGACGTGCGCACCTTCGCCACCAGCCCGAACGTACAAATCATGGTGATCACCGTTGGAGCGATCAACAAGTTCGGCGATGAAGAAGAGGCGGCGGCCGAAGAGTCTGACGAAGTGCATCGCCGCGAGAAGTCAAAGAACGTAATGTATCGTGCCAGCGAGAAGACGGGGTACGAGAAGCCTATCGATCTCGTTCGCAACACGCGTCCGATTGTTATCGTGGACGAGCCGCAGAGCGTGGATGGTGGCATCGACGGCCGCGGCAAGAAGGCGCTGGACCGCATGAACCCTCTGTGCAGTCTGCGCTATTCGGCCACCCATGTGGACAAGCACAACATGGTCTATCGGTTGGATGCGGTGGACGCCTACGAACAGAAGCTTGTCAAACAGATTGAGGTGGCGGCAGCGACGGTGGAAGCCGCCAACAACAAGCCCTTCGTGAAGCTGGTGTCGGTGAGCAACAAGCACGGTGCCATCACGGCCAAGGTGGAACTGGACGTCGAGAACCGTGCCGGTGCGGTGCAACGCAAGCAGGTCCCAGTGCAAGATGGTGACGATCTTCAACAGACCACGCGGCGCGTGATGTATGCAAACATGCGCATCGGCACGATTCGTACCGCCAAAGGCGATGAGTTCGTCGAACTTCATGTCCCCGGCGATCAGATTTACCTGCGACCGGGGGACGCCTGGGGCGACGTGGATGCTACCGCCGTGCAACGCGAGATGATCCGTCGCACGATCAAGGAGCATTTGGACAAGGAGAAGCTCCTCGGCCCGAAAGGCGTTAAGGTGTTGAGCCTGTTCTTCATCGACGCGGTGGACAAGTACCGGCAGTACGACGAGGACGGCAACGCGTTGAAGGGCGAGTATGCGCGTATCTTCGAGGAGGAATACAAGCGCTGGGCCAAACACCCGGATTATCAGAGTCTGTTCGGCGAGATCGACCTGAACAGCGCTGCCGACGAAGTGCACAACGGCTATTTCTCGATCGACAGGAAGAAGATCGGCAGCAAGACGGTGGAGGTGTTCAAGGACACAAGCGGCGAAACTAAGGCCGACGACGACACCTACAACCTGATCATGCGCGACAAGGAGAAGCTGCTGAGTTTCAGCTCGCCGCTCAAGTTCATCTTCAGTCACTCGGCGTTGAAGGAGGGCTGGGACAACCCCAACGTCTTCCAGATTTGCAACTTCTCCACCCGTGAGACCGAGCGCTGGCGCCGACAGACAATCGGGCGCGGGCTGCGCCTGTGCGTCAACCAGGACGGCCAGCGCGTGCGCGGCTTCGAGGTCAACACGCTCACGGTAATCGCCACCGAGAGCTACCAGCAGTTCGCCGAAAATCTACAGAAGGACATCGAGAAAGAAACAGGCATCCAATTCGGCGTGGTTCCGGACCACCTATTCGCAGTAGTTGCCGTGACGCAGGCCGATGGCAAACAGGCGCCGCTCGGCTTCGAGCCATCCAAAGCGCTGGCCGATCATCTGAAGGCGCAGGGATATATCGATGCCAAAGGGAAAGTGCAGGATTCCCTAAAGAAGGCGCTAAAGGACAGCACGCTGGTGCTGCCTATCGAGTTCGAGGCGCAGCGCGCGCAGATTACCGAGCTACTGCGCAAGGCCTCCGGCAAGCTGGAGATCAAGAACGCCGATGAGCGCCGCAGTGTGCCGGTGCGCCGCGCAGTGCTGGACAGTCCCGAGTTCAAAGCGCTGTGGGACCGCATCAAGCAGAAGACGACCTACCGCGTGCAATTCGACAACAGCAAGCTGATCGGCGACTGCATCAAGGCGTTCGCCGATGCACCGCCGATCACGAGGACGCGGCTGCAATGGCGCAAAGCTGGGATGGCCATCGGCAAAGCTGGAGTTGAAGCCACGGAGCGGGGTGGGGCGGACATTGTCAACCTCAACGAGGCTGACATCGAGCTGCCCGACGTGCTGACCGAGCTGCAGGACCGCACGCAGCTGACCCGGCGCAGCATTGGGCGCATCCTGACTGAGAGCAACCGACTCGGCGACTTCAAACGAAACCCCCAGCAGTTCATTGAGATATCGGCCGACGTCATCAACCGATGCAAGCGCAACGCGCTGGTGGATGGCATCAGGTACCAACGTTTGGGCGATGCCGCGTTCTATGCGCAGGAGCTATTTGAACAGGAGGAGCTGACCGGATACCTGAAGAACATGCTGAAGGACACGGAGAAATCGGTGTATCAGCACGTGGTCTACGACTCGGATGTCGAGAAGGACTTCGCCGATCAACTGGAGAAAAACACGGCCATTAAGGTCTACGCGAAGCTACCCGGATGGTTCACGGTGCCGACACCGCTGGGCACCTACAACCCGGACTGGGCCGTGCTCGTGACCACGCCCGACGGCGACAAGCTGTACTTTGTTGCGGAAACCAAGGGCAGTCTGTTTGCCGACGATCTGCGCGACCGCGAAAGCGCGAAGATTGAATGCGGTCGGGCGCACTTCCATGCGCTGGCGGTGGGAGAGAACCCGGCAAGGTACGGCAAGTTCAAGGACGTGGCGGGGCTGTTGAACGAGGTTGCGGATCAGGACAAGGCCGTCAAGGAATGCCTGAAATAGTCGTTCTGCTCTCGTCGGTCAACTACGATCGCGACAATCGTCGGTAGCGGAAGTGGAGGGGCTGTGTTGACTTTGCATGAGGCGATAGCCGAAGTACTCTCGATCGCCGGTGAGGCGATGACTGCGCCTGCTATAGCGGCAGAAGTCAACCAGCTCGGGCACTACTCCCGCCGCGACGGGTTGCCCGTGCCCGCGAATCAGATCAATGCGCGCGTGAACAAGTATTCGCACCTCTTCACGCGCAGCGACGGATTGCTCGGTCTGCAAAGCGGAGCACAAACGAGCCCGGCGCTGGTGAGACCGACACGCCAAGTCCCTAATATGCCCGTGTCAGCCGAGCCCCTCCGGATTGATGGCGAGTCGAGGCAGTTGGCGCCCGTCGCCGACCTCCGCTTCCGTGACGTGGGAGTCATTGGTGAACTCCTTACAACCGGGCTACCACGGTGCGACTGGCTGGATCATTGTGGTGTCTACGCTCTGATTCTGCCGCCGGAGTGCGAGGTTTTCTTCTTGGATGCGGACCGTACGCGCGAAGCGGGCAATGTAATCTCGCCGTGGGAGGTCGATCGGCTGACGAGAAAGTGGGTTGACGGTACGCGCGTCGTATACATCGGGCTCGCGGGAGGTCGTTCGCCGCGTTCGCTCCGTAAGCGCCTCAGGGACCTCCTAAACCATTGCGCCGGAAAGACGTCGGGTAACGGTCCGCACAAGGGCGGGGAGATCATCTGGCAATTTGCGGCGTACAACTTGCTGTTGTTGCGCGCGATGCCCACGGGTAGTCCGCCCGAACCTCGCGACACCGAGCGTCAGCTTCTGGCATCGTTCCACAAGTTACATGGCACTCTTCCGTTCGCGAACCGGAAGGGATAGTACGAGGCATCGCTGGCTAATTCGGGCGTGGACCCGACCGCTCACTGCGCTCGCGGCGGGTAATACCGAGGGCCGTTGGACGTGTCCACGATGGCCCGCTTTCCGAAGCAGGCATTACGCCTTCGGGGCGGCGGATCAGCGACATTCGAAACGCCCGCCTCGGCGCCTAGCGTACGAAAGAGTCCGAATGTCGCTGATCGACCCCGTCGCAGACTGTCACAGAAATACTGCGAACGTCTGTTGAGCGTAAGAAGGCGGTCAGCCCTGTATTTCCGGTCATTTCGCGCAGGTAATTCCGGATGGGCTAACGTCGCCTTCATCTCATTTGAACCAGCGTTTGAACGCATCTGCCAGCCGGGCGACCAGGCTTTTACTAGGTGCATGCCGCTTGACATCAATGCGGTCTCGCCGCTGTACAGCAGCAATCTGCCGATGATTAAGTTGCCCCGCCCAGTGAACCTGATTGCGGATAATCAGGTAATGGGAGCGGCAGGGGTAGCCCCAGTTTCCAACAGATGGCGATAGCGAGACGCTGGCGCCATGATCAGCCAGGCTCCACTTCGCCGGATTCAGCGGCGTAACCACCTTCAATCCGCAACCACAACAACAGAGATGAGAAGCGGTTCGAAATCGTTCTGAAATGTACAATATCCCCGGCTTCAGTTGCTCGGGGATGTACTCCACATACTCGTGCCTCACGTTAAGCAGGCGGGTCATGCGGCACCCTCTTCATCGTTCGCCATTTCATTCGCAGCGATGGAGTAGCTAAACGATTTCGCCCGCGACGAGTCGCGATAGATTCGATAGAGTTTTTTCCACTGAAGGACCGCCAACGCCGCGTTTAGCGCGTTCAGCTCCGCAATCTGAATGTTCGTGGAATACTCGTTTTCCGGCAGATCCCCGTCTGAATAGTCGATCCGCCCGAGTACCGCCGTTTCTGCGCCTGGCACGAAACACGTTACACGCATGAGGCCGCTCAGACTGTCCTGCGCACGCAGTATACCCATCCCCATGTCGACGAAAGGGATCCCCCACTCAACCAAGGATTTGACGATCGCCTTTTTGGCCGTGCCGCGGTCAAGGCACAGGAACACGAAATCCATCTCTCGGAGTGCGGCCGTCTCACCATCCGCGAACACTGCACGGACATGAATTCCTCGGCGCATCTTGCTGTAGATCTCCGCCAGGTAGTTGACCTTTAGAGGCTTGGACTGCAACTCTTCAATTGAGGCTGCGCCCGGGGAGCGGAAGGCATTGTGTTGGGAGAAAACGTCGCGGTCGAACAGATGAATTTCCTTGACGCACGACTTCGCGACGAGATCCAGCACGTATGACCCTGTTCCACCGAGACCAACGATGGCGATTTTCTGGCTGGAAAGCCGCTCGTTGAGCGCGCCAATGCCGACCCGACTGGTTGCCGTATCGAGGTATCGGAACACCGACTCGTCTTCCTCGGCGGCGATGACTGGAAATGTGTTGGCCGTTACAGTCGGATCGATCACCTGGGCCTCACCGGTGATGCGCCCGATATAGGTCGTCATTTTGTGATGGTAGTCCCGATAGGCAGCCTTCGCGGAGAAGGTGAAGTCAGCCCGTATATCGTTGCCGAGATCCTGGCCTTGGCTCGGATTGGTGATAGCCGCAATGATGCGGCCATCGTGGTGGCATGGGTGCTCACCAGTCCACATTGCCACGTGGCTGGTGGGCCGCGCAGTCTGATCACCATTCAACTCCAGTGTCGAGATCAGAATCCCGCGCTTAATTTCACGGGCCGAACTGACATAGGGGACATCCTTGATCAGCAGATATCCACCCCGGACTTCGAGGTCATACCCTTCATTCCGGAGATGCTGCAGGTCTGGGCTACGAGCGATTAGTAGGCGTGACATCGAATTCCATCCCCTCTTTCACTTGAACAGATTGCCCCTCGACCAAGCTCCCCTTCGAGCCGGACTGGCCGCGCGAGTATTGAACGGTGAACTGGACGCCATCGCCGGTCGGCGGGCTGTCGAAGGCCAACGCGACGATTTCGTCGAAGGTCAGGCGTTCCTTCTGGACCACCTTCGGCGTACCGTTGATATAGATCGTGACCTGATTGTCCGGATGAAGGGGCGCAGAATCAGCATGCGCTTGATCACTGGTGCTCATTGGAATAACTCCTATCACATAATCTGGTTAAATTATCCTGTTTAACGAGGGCCGGGCCAACGCTTAGCAGGAACAATTGCAGTATATGCTAGATGTTCTGGTTAAAGCAAGCTGTTTAACGAGATTATTTCATGGCCGAGTAGCGGTACTCGATGCCGCCGGAGTCGGCTACGTCTTCAGTGCGACGGATGAAGCCTTGCGAAACAAGGTTCTTCAGGCGAGTGCTGGCGTTGGGCACTGACAGCCCGAGGTCGCTAGCGACCTGAGAGGCCAAGACTGCCCCCTTGGAGAGAACATACTCAACAAGGTCTCGTGTGGACTTGTTCAGTTCGGGTCCAATGATCTCGAAGTCGCCGTCGTTCCAGATAACCAACGGCTGGTCCTTGGCCTGCGCAGCATAGCTCCAGTTGTCGATCAGATCCCGGTTGGATAGATCAGTTAGATAGAAGCCTTTCTCGCCTCTAAGCTGCTTCGCTACCGAGATGACACTTTCGCGCGGAAATGACGCATCCGTAGCTTCGATGCCATCAAGGGAGATACCGAACACCTCGGTCCCTGGCCTTTGCTCAACCAAGTCCAGCAGCTTCCGGAAGACCTCTTTTCCTTCGCTGTTGCCGAAGGGATGGGTATTCTTCGTCAGGTCTCGCAGCCTCACGACGACAGATTTCTGATTCATTCTGTTAATTTAACCAGACTTATCAACTCAGTCAAGGAGGAAATCGAAGCAGATGTGAGTGCCTGCAATCCTGACCAAGCCCAGGCGGTGGGAAAACCGTATGTCGTCTCCAACGTGCTCGATCTTCAACTCAAAAGTCTCTTGTCGCACGGAGACGAGCGCATTGTATTTGTTTGCACACTGACCAGATCGCCTGAGCCCAAGGCCTCGACCCGATGCGTCGACTTGACTGATGCCCCCTTGCGAAAACACTTCCTGAAGCAGCGCAACACGGGGATCAATCGACGACTTGGCGATCTTGCGGGCCACAACCGGAAATCGGTCTTTCAAGATGGGCATCAGCGTTCCAATGATCCCTCGTCCACCATCGGAAATCACTGTCTGTATGTGCCGCCTTTTGCCGCCGGCATAGTACTGAAGGCCGGCAAATCCAGCAGACGTTGCTCCGGAATGCTCTGTAACATTGCCATAGAGTTCCGCTATCACCGTGTGGGCTGCTACGTCGTATTGATCCCCGGCGCATGCCACGAAGCTCTTTCTCAGAAGACCCGGAATGTCGTCATCGGGATCTTCGTGATCAATTGCTCTCAGTTCAACAACGGCGTCGCTGTTGCCCTCGTAAGCAACTGCTGCCGAAACCCGGGGGCGTTTGGGCAAGATCTTTACGTCTTTTCGCACGAGGTCAATGAAACCTATGCGATTCAAGTAACTCAGCGTCGACCGCGACGCGCTGAAATCTAGCGAAACGACTTTGCCCAAAGACGCCAATTGGTTGCAAATCGCAAGCAGGCGGGCCAAGGCCTCAAGCAAAATCTTGCAGTCCTCGCCAACAACAAATGTGACGCGACCAGTAGTTGACGAGTCAAGTAGTGAACCAGCCGCCAGTAGCGCGTTCTCGAACGATTCAGCGTCAAGCCAGCAGTGGTTCCCGAGGTCAATGCGTAACGCTGCTAACGACCATGTGTACGTTTCCGGATCTTGAACAAAAATGTCTTTATGAGCGTGCAGGATCCGGTTGACTTCTGGTGTGTCCGTTCGAAGCTGAGCAGCGATTGCCTTGGCTTTCTGACCAGGCTTCTGCTCAAGGATGGCTTGTATTTTTCCGTGCATTTGTTCTGTACCGAGCATCGTCACGTACAGTGTAAATACTCAGACTAGATATTGGGAGACTACCTTCGGGCGTGATCGCCGTATCCGGCCGCGCCGAAGAACCACAACTAGTCGTTCGACCGCGCTGCGTTCGCCGGTTCACTTACGTTGACCATCCTGTTCAGCCTAGCGTCCCGGCCGCCAGGCCCGCGATGACCACGCGCTTGCGTTTCTGCTCCACGATCCTGAAGTCGTTAAACGCGAGGCGCGCCTTGCGGATTTCCACGCCGTGTCCCATCGCGCCGACCCACGTAGCCACCTCCTGTTGCGTGGCCGTGCAGCGCACGCCAATGATGACCTCACGCAGCATCAGCGATGGACCGAAGTCCGAATAATAGAGACCGTCCTTGCCCCTGTCCGTTAGGTCACTCATGACCCGGTGCTCGTTTTCATAACGCCACGCCTCGAACTTTGTGAGGAGCATGGCCTTGATCATCTCGGGCGTAACCCCGGCATTGTGTTTGGAAGGATCAATATCGAACTTGAGGCGGGTAGGCTCGTAGCTCACTCGCATCACCAGGTCGTCCGGCACGTCGAACCCGAGACAAAGGCCGTAGTGCTTCTCACCGTAGTGCGCCCACATGACCGGACTGCTCCAGTCCGTCGAGAAGCAGATCACGCCGCGCTGCTTGGAGAGGTGTTCCCGAAGAACATCTGCCACGATGCGGTGCTTCCTGCTCGGGAGGACGTGTGGCAATAGCTCGAACGGGTCGTTCAGATCGTCAAAAAGGGAGATCTTCACACGGCGCTCCTCGATTATCTTCCTCGCCCACTTTTCCGCAGTCAGATAATAGAGTCGCATTAGCATCGAGCACGAATCCCAAATGGAGAGGGGCATTGTATCGAAGTTGATTCAGTCAGACTGACTCAATTGTGTCTCGAGTCGCGGCTGACTTATAGTGACTGGCGCGGCGGTGGGGCGCTGCGATGCGTCGGCGCCCTGATCTGTGGTATGTTTTTTGGAGTGTGTCGTGAGGACCGAGATAACCCACGCCTCTGCAGTCCTTCGACCCGTTTAAGTAACTCAGTCAGCATCGGCGCCGGTCCGCTGTCACGCCAATATGAGACATTCGTACGCAGTGTTGCGGTCACCAGCATGTGTTCGTCCCATGCCGCAGGATAGAGCGATCTGGTAGTTGGTTGGACTCATAACCCGAAGTCACAGGTTCAAATCCTGTCCCCGCAACTATCGATAGGTGGCGCCGTTTAAACTCGGACACGGCTTCAGAGGCTTTATACACCAAAGCTATTGGCATTTCCGCTGCCGCCTGTTATCGACGCTCGATCCCAAACTTCGCCAGTTCGGTTTCCAGCCACGCTTCGTCGCAATCGGGTCCGAGATCAAACGAGATGATGCCGCCTTCTGCGAGTGCGGCGGGAAAGTCAATCGCCATATGAAGACTATGCGGCAAGTCCTGCATGACTTGAGCACCTATGGCCAGCTTGCCCATACCGATCGCACTTAACGTGATGCGTAGTTCGTGCTCCGCACGGAAACGCTTCTCCTTGGTGTAGCTGTATAGAATCGGATTAGGCAGGTATTCGGCATTGAGGCGATGTTCATCCCAATCCACGTAGTCAACGATACCGTAATTAATCGAGAAAATCTGCCGGCACACCACACCCTCCCAGTCGAGCTTCGCACCTGGTGCCAACTGGGCGTTGAGATGCTGGCGCAACCATGCGAAATCGAAGACCACCGCAACGCGACCGTGCCTGCCACCTGAGCCATAGGTTTGCCAGAGATGTTCGTCGTTCTCCAGCACGAAGGAGCAGGCATAAGTCCGGGCACGACACTGGTCATAGTAGTGCGCCGCCGTGAAATCCGGCGTCCTCTCGAACCCGACGACTGCGTTGACCTCCCGGTCAGCGGGCAGTTGCGCACCATCATGCGAGTCGGCCGTGTCGAAATCACGGTAACGATCGACGCGATTGAAGTGCAGGTAGGACCCGGCAATCGGACTGACCAGGTGCTCGGTCTGCATTACCTTGTAAAGCCGCTGACCGTCCGCCGGTTGTCGAAGAAGCGCTGCATGCGGCTCGATAAGGCCTTCCGGTGCAGGCATTGCATCTGCTGTCATGGACGCTCCTGATTGTCTCTCTAGCATGGCTTGTATGATAGGAGGCTATCACCAATTTCGGGGTCGTTCTCGCACGATGAAGATCTACGATCTGTACAAGCCATTCAGGAATCAACTCCGAAAAATGGCGTTACGGCCAGCGTTGGAGTGCATATGGCAATGCCAGTTGCACGTGGATGTATCGGGGATGCTAAAACTTCGGACGAGAGCGGGCGGCCCAGTCTTCGAGATCCATGTGTGGGAGCTTCATCTTCTGTCCCGTGAAATATTGCTGCACGCGGCAGGCGACGAAAATACACTCGCTACGCCGCAGGGTCTCTTTCAGATGATCAACCACATTCGGCGGATCAGTGAAGGGATTTCGGAGCGCATGATCAGCTCTGGTGACGACGCGATGCGCGCGTTGCATACGTTGATCCACCAGCAGGCTCGCTGGCAATATCCGCAAGACGAGGCCCGTATGTTCCGAGCCTTTCATATCTACAGCGACCCCGAGTTGGCGCCTATCTTTGAGCGGGTAACGGATCTCTCAGTGAGAGAGATATTTTTTCTAGCGATGGGCATCGCTGGCGCGGGGAAGAAAAAGGTGGTTACCAGCACGGCACAGGATTACTCGGCGTTCGGCGTAACCGACGAGGCGCGCGACAAATTCTTCAAGATGGCTGGTACAACGCTGACAGAGATTCGTCGAAATATCGAAGTATTGCAGCGCGACGATGAGGGCTGGGCATTCACATGGAACCCGATGGAAGCCACTCCCCTGATCAACCTGGACGATCATCAGACACCTATCCACTGGCATCCCTTCCCTGAATTTCTGCTTCGGCGCGTTACCGAAGGACTCTTCTATGATCTCGGCAAGGGGAAAAGCCAACTCGGGATCGAGTTTGGCAATGAATACGGACGAGCTTTCGAGCGTTACGTACTGCGTGTCCTATTTGAGATCTTCGATTTGGAGCGGTTTTCCGTCACGGGCGAGCAGCCTTACGAAGTTTCCGGAAATATGCGACATGGCGTGGATGCGATCGTAAGCGACACCACGGGAAACATATTTATCGAGTCCAAGACGCGCCGGATGAAGCAAGGTGCCAAGGAAACGGCGGAGGGATCAACGCTTGAGATATCGCTCGACGAGCTTGCTGAAGCAGTCGTCCAGTTATACGAAAACATCGATGATGCGATCAATGGGCTCTCGAAATGGACCCCCAACGGGCGACCTATTTATCCCTTCGTCGTAACCTACGAGGACTGGTATTTGTTCGCTCCACAGGTATTCGATCTCCTCAACGAGTGCGTGAGGCGGCGGCTCGAAGAAGCTCAACTTCCCTCAAACCTAACTGAGACGATGCCGTTTTTCGTCACGTCTATTGGCGAGTTTGAAATGGCCGGCCAGGATATTGCCCGTCTGGGTGTCGAGCGTTTCTGCGGCGCCGGCATGCTCAGTGAGCATCGACATTTTAAACTCAGTATGCTGGCACAGACAGCCTTCCCGGACGAAAACATCATCCGCAGACGTTTGCTCGAAAACAGTTGGAACGAGATTTTCCCCGAGATGCAAGCCTGGGCTGGCATGGCTGGGCAGACGGAGGGTTGGTGGACTGCACCCGCAGGCTAGATTGGATAACAGGTGTGTTGGGTCTCGCTCCCACCCGCTTTGTTTCAGGCAGTCGCAAGTTCGAAAGTGAGATCGCGAACGAAATGGTGAGCGTCCGTTTACTGAACGAAGCCGCCATCTGAACGGCCGGACCATTGGTCCGGACGAATGACGCTTGATGGCCGCACTGGGACTTTCGTTATTGGGCGACGGTCCGACCTACTTAAGTGCACCGAGGCTTGGCCCGATGTCGTTCACGACTCGCGCTGCTCAGGCCGCCATCCGATGTTCGTAGTACGGCCTATGGCGGTCGTCCAGAATCGCGTACTGTGCCGCGAGATTGTTGGGGTCGGGGCAAAGCCAAGCGTCGATATTCTCCGGCTTGATCGGGATGATGCAGCGGTCATGGCCTGCAGCGGCAATCTCCGGCGGCGGCTCATCGGTGATCGCAGCAAAGGAGAGCAGATCAGGCTCGCCGGGGCTTTGCCAGTGCGACCACAGGCAGGCGATAAGCATGTCCTTAGCGGGCTTTGGCTTGAACTCCAAGACCACGTTTTCCTCCAGTTCGCCTTCAGCGAGCTCGCGCCCTTCAAGGCGATGTCGTTTCACGTTTTCATAGAATGCATTCGCGACGATAAGTCCGTGCGAATACCCAAAAACGCCCTTCCAGAAGCCTTCGAGGTTGTCAAGCCTGGCATTGTAGAGTCCGGGATATTTCTTGTCGTAGAACGCAGGCTTGCCAGCCGGGCGACAGTGATATCGCATCGGCTTGATGACGCGCTTGCCGTTTTCCATGACCATCACCGGAGCATAGTTACCGGGGAAAATTCGCGAATCGCGGTCTTTCAGTTCGGTGCGCCGGAGATCGTCGAGTCCGCGCAGCGTCGACTCGATCTTGCTGGTTGCGATCCGTTTGCTTTCGGTGGCCGCCTTCGTCGTTTTGTCCTGAAGGGTGCGTTCCGCGTCGGCGAGTCGCGCGCGCTGTTTGAACAGTTCCTGTTCCAGCCTGGTTGCCTGCTCGCTGTTGAACCGGTCGATCGCCTCCCTGATCCGACGTTCCTCGTCGGTCTGGGGAGCCGAGAACGCGGCGTCCATCGCCTTCGGAAGCTTGACGTTGCTGCCCTCGGCGCGTTCCCAGTACAGCTGCGCGAACTCCCGGATGCTCATGTGCGCGCCAAACATCCTGACGTACTTGCGGTAGTCCGCCTGGATCTGGGCTGAATAGCACACGGTGGCTCTCCTTGAAGGAAGGTGCGCGAATATGGTACGCCGGTTCTCAATGGAAGTTTCGTGTCGACGTGACGAGCGAGCCGAGCAGACGGGAGGCATCGACCAGTCGATGCGCGACGAGATGACGAACCTCACCCTCCCGCTGCCAGACGCCGTACACGGCAAGCAGTGATGAGCCGAGCGCTTCGCGCCGCTGCTTTTCCAGCAGCGACGGCCAGATGATGACGTTGACCTGCCCGGTCTCGTCTTCCAGGGTGACGAACATCACCCCCTTGGCCGTGCCGGGACGCTGCCGGACTGTCACTATGCCGCAGGCACGCGCGAGTTGCCCGTTCCGGAAGCCCGCCAGTGTCGACGCCGGCAGCCATCGCTGGGCGAGCAGGCGAGGGCGCAGCAGTTCCAGCGGGTGCCTGCCGAGCGTCAGACCCAGTGTCCGGTAATCGCTCACGATCTGCTGGCCCTCCGTCATCGGCGCGAGGACCGGCGTCACGTCGTCATCGGTGGCCCCGCGCAGCAGATCCCGGTCGGGTACCGCAGCCACCGCCTGCCAGAGTGCGGCGCGCCGGTCGCCGGCCAGCGAGCGCAAAGTGTCGGCCGCTGCGAGCGCCTGCAGATCCTTGCGATCGAGCTGTGCGCGTCGCGCCAGATCGGAGACATCGGCGAAGGGCCGCACGGCACGCGCGAGCTCGATGCGTGCAGCGGCTTCTTCCTTCAGGCCGCGCACCAGCGACATGCCGAGGCGCACCGGCGCGTGCGTCGAGTCGCCCTCGACCGTCGAATCCCAGTTGCTGAGCGTCACGTCGACGGGCAGCACTTCCACACCATGGCGCCTGGCATCCTGCACGAGCTGTGACGGTGAATAGAAACCCATCGGCTGGCTGTTGAGCATTGCGACGAGAAACGCGACCGGTTCATGATGCTTCAGCCATGCACTCGCGTAGACGAGCAGGGCGAAGCTCGCTGCGTGACTCTCCGGAAAGCCGTACTCGCCGAAGCCCTGGATCTGCGCAAAGATCGCCTCGGCAAACTCGCGGTCGTAGCCGCGCTCGAGCATCCCGTTCACGATGCGCTCGTAGTAGGCTTCGAGTCCACCCTTGCGGCGCCATGCGGCCATCGCGCGACGCAGCTGGTCGGCCTCGCCGGCGGTGAATCCGGCCGCAAGCATCGCGACCTGCATCACCTGCTCCTGGAAGATCGGCACGCCGAGCGTGCGCGAGAGCGCCTGCTCCATCTGGGGGCTCGGATAGGTGACGGGCTCCTGCCCCTGCCGCCGGCGCAGGTAGGGATGCACCATGCCGCCCTGCACCGGGCCCGGACGTACGATCGCTACCTCGATCACCAGATCGTAAAAGCAGCGCGGCTGCAGGCGGGGCAGCATGCTCATCTGCGCGCGTGACTCGATCTGGAATACGCCGGCCGTATCGGCGCGACAGATCATCTCGTAGGTGTCGGGATCCTCGGCAGGAATGTCCTGCAACTCGAACGGCTCGCCGGACTTTTCTGAAATGATGTCGAGCGCGCGGCGAATGGCTGACAGCATGCCGAGTGCGAGCACGTCGATCTTCAGCAGGCCAAGCGCCTCGATATCGTCCTTGTCCCACTGGATGATCGAGCGGTCGGCCATCGCGGCGTTCTCGATCGGCACCAGCCTCGACAGCTTGCCGCGGCTGATCACGAAGCCACCGCTGTGCTGCGACAGATGTCGTGGAAAGCCCACCAGCAGTGCGGCGAACGTCGCCCACTGCGCGATCAGCGGCGACGCGGGATCGAGCCCGGCTTCGGCGAAGCGGTTCAGCAGATCGCCGCTCGAATCGAACCATTGATGGGCCTTCGCCACGCGGTCGACGATGGCCGGATCCACGCCGAGCGCCTTGCCCGATTCGCGCAGCGCGCTGCGCGGGCGGTATGTCGTAACCGCAGCCGTCAGCGCGGCGCGATCGCGCCCGTACTTGCGGTAGATGTACTGGACGACTTCCTCGCGGCGCTGGTGCTCGAAATCCACGTCGATATCAGGCGGCTCGCCGCGCTCTTTCGAGATGAACCGCTCGAACAGCATCGAGGAGCGCGCGGGATCCACTTCGGTTACACCCAGGGCGAAGCAGACGGCCGAGTTGGCCGCCGACCCGCGCCCCTGGCAAAGGATGCCCTCGCTGCGCGCGAACCGGACGATGTCGTAGACCGTGAGGAAGTATGGCTCGTAGCGCAGATCCCCGATCAGCGCGAGTTCATGCTCGATCTGCCGTTGCACCTGATGGGGGACGCCTTCCGGCCAGCGGCGATGCGCACCAATGTAGGTCTCCTGCCTCAGATAGGTCGTCGGCGTATGGCCGGCCGGCACCAGCTCGTCGGGATATTCATAGCGCAGCTCGTCGAGCGAAAACGTGCACAGGTGCGCGATCCGCAGCGTCTCCTCAAGCATGCGCTGCGGGTACAGGTTGGCGAGTCGCAGGCGCGATCGCAGATGCTGCTCTGCGTTGGGCGCGAGATCATAGCCGCACTCGGCGACCGGTTTGCCAATCCGGATCGCAGTGAGGACATCCTGCAGCGGTTTGCGCGAGCGCACATGCATGACAGGTGCGCCGGTCGCCACGACGGGAATGCCGTGGCGCGCAGCGACGTGTTCGACGGTACCTCGGTGAATATCATCCATTGCCCGGGCATGCAGCGTGAGGGCGATCCACGCGCGATCGCCGAAGGTCTGGGCGAACCACTCGACCTGCGTATCCAGCCTCTCTTCATCGGCCGGGTAGTCCGGTGACAGGATCGCGACGCAGTCCGGCAGTCCCCGCAGGTGCCCGAAGGGCTTCTCAGGGTGCGCGAGATCCAGGGGGGCAATCCGGTAGCTGCCCTTGTGTGCGCGCATGCGGCCGAGCGTGATCAGCTCGGACAGGTTGCCATAGCCTTCGCGTGTCATCGCCAGCGCGGTGAATGACAGGGCCGGCGAGCCGTCGGCGTTGGTCAGGTGGAAGTGCGACCCGACGATGAAAGGCAGCCCGGCCTTCTTCGCCTCGACGTGGGCACGAACAACGCCGGCCAGCGAGCATTCATCCGTGATGGCCAGTGCGGCATACCCGAGCTGTGCGGCACGTACAGCGACTTCTTCGGCGTGGGATGCGCCGTGCAGAAAGGAGAAGTTGGACGCGCACTGCAGCTCCGCATAGTCGGGCAGTGCGCCGTAGGTCGGCGCCATGGACGATCACCCGAACAGGCCGTGCAGGAACCAGCGCGGCTCGCGATCGTCGCGCGCGCCCGTGCGTTCACGGAACACCCAGTAGTGCACCGCATCGCCGGATTCGGCGACAAAGTAGTCCCGCGTCACCAGGTGTCCGTCCTGCCAGCCGCCCTCGATACGTTCGGCCGGCGACACCATACGCAGCGGGGTGCCGTAGAACGGACGGTGGCCGCGCATGATGAGCTGCACCGGACTGTCGAGCAGCCACGCCGGCCGCGGAAGGCTGGACGGTGGCGGCATGGACCTGACGGTCTCACCGATGGGTATCCAGCGCGCGGCGACCTCGGGGCGGTGATCGGGGACGGGCGCCGCCCGGGTGACATTCTGGGCGCCGAGCCGGGCGACGAGCAGTTCCATCAGGCGTGCATGATCCTGTGGCGAACCGCCAGGCTCAGGAAACAGCGATTCGCTGGGTGCGTCCGCTTCGCGCACGTCCTTCGCGTCGAGACGAACGGCGATGACCGGCGCGGCCAGCTCGACGCGGCCCAGCCGTTCTTTCAGAAGACGCACGAGGTGGTCCTCGCGCGAGGTCGGTTCCGCGAGGGCAACTTCGATTGCCGTCGGCGGCACCGCCGCGCGGCCGCGCTCATGCTCGAGCTCAAGTACAAACCGCGCGATCGCCAGCTGTCGCGCCGACAGCCAGCCGGTCATCTGCAGGATCAGCCGCCGCGCCGCGAACAGCACGGCTTCCGCATGCTCGATCCGGTCGGGCAGCTCGAGCCGCGCGCTGAAGGCGGGGGGCAACTCCAGCCATTCGTACACTTCCGGCGCCGCGCCCGTCGCGCGATCGAGCGCATCCAGCAGCGCCGTGCCGCAGCGCTTCTTGAGGCCTGCGCGAGGCAGGCGCCGGACGTCGTCCACCGTTTCGCATCCCAGGCCGTCGAACCATTCAGCGTAGGGGCGCGCCGGCGGCAGGGCAGATAACGGCACGCGACGCAGTGCGCGGTCGACGGATCGCAACGTGAGGGCAATGCCACCCGAGGACCGGGCGAAGAGCCACGCGGCCTGCCCTGTTGGCGCAACAGCAAGCGTTGCCGTTACGCCGAACGCGATCACCGTTTCGCGCGCGAGTCGGCGCAGCGGGCGAATACCGCCAAAGAGCCGCAGGCTCGCCGAGACGTCGGCAAGTACGATGGCTTCTTCAGCCAGCACCACGTGGGGGGTGAAATGCAGCAGGGCGAACGCCACGCCACGAACCAGCTCTGCTTCACGGGTGAGATCACGCTCCCGGATGACCGCGTCGGGCGCGAGCGTCAGCACACCACCGCGGCGCATGCCGGCCACGATCCCGGCGGAATGCGCCGCGCGGTCGAGCGCGACAACGCGGTCCTTTTCCAGCACGACGAATCCGGCCTCATGGCGTGGCGTCGACCAGCGCGGGAGAAACGACTCGAGGGCGAGGTGCGGCAGATGTACGCCGATCCAGAGTTGCATATCGGCTCAACAGGGCAGGTGAAGGTACGAGAGGAACGAAAACGGGTTCGTCGCGCTGCGGTCCGCGGCGCTTGACGAACGTCACTTCAATACCGCCCCTGGCGGCTCGCAGCGCGAGCCGCAGCGGCGCTGGCGACGTCGCGTGGGCGGCCGCGAGTGGGCGAAACAGGAACAGCAGCGTGTCCGAGGCCTGCGCGGCCAGATGCAGGCGCCGGAGCGCCTCCTGCCGCACTTCGGCCTGCCAGAAGAGCAGGGCGCCGCAGGTGCCGGCACGCAGGATCTGCTCGGCGGCCCACAGCGCGTCTGCCGTACGTGGTGCGCGCAACACGCAGGCCTGTGCTGCGGGAACGCCCAGCCACGCCAGTCCGGCGGGTTGCAGCCGGTGCGGCGGCTGCAGCAGGAGCAAGGGGCGGGATCCGACGGTCGCCAGTGCGGG
The DNA here is from genome assembly GCF_030511745.1 of Paraburkholderia sp. SECH4. NCBI lineage: Bacteria > Pseudomonadati > Pseudomonadota > Betaproteobacteria > Burkholderiales > Burkholderiaceae > Paraburkholderia > Paraburkholderia sp. SECH4. The sequence goes on along the minus strand of NZ_JALOCP010000029.1, from coordinate 60,755 downwards.
CTGCAGCAGACGCAGCTCCCCGCAGCCGGGCTGCGGTGTGAGCAGTTCGGTGAGCGCGCCCGCGGGCCAGCCGCCGCCCGGCAGTTCGGCGGCCAGCGTGGCGTGGCCGCACGACACCACCCGATCGAAGCCGGCGGCCAGCTGCGAAGCGCGCCACAGGGTTATTCCCCCCAAGGCGGGATACATAGTTGAGTCGAGTAGAGCGTCTATCGAACGTGCGCGTTCGTCCGGAGGAGGTGTCTGCGTGTAAAGGGTGGCAGCGGGGATCATCGGAATCGCTCACGTAGATACTGTATAAATATACAGTGATTCTAGCGCAAGAATCCTAGGTTGCCAGCGGAAAGTCAACGAAGCCGACTCCGAGTTAGAGTCGGGCCCGCCTAGTTTTCCCAAAGTCGGAGATCGACCCATTACTGCAGTTACACCCCCGAACGGACGAACGACTGCTTCTGAGTTCCAGGCGACGCCAGGTCCTTGCTGAGTCTTGAGTTAACGCAGTAGATGGGGCCTCCTGTCTCGGCTAACCTCTTTGCATACACGTAAGACTGCCGTTCACCCTCCGACACCGGCACAGGAAAATGTGGGGTGCCTGCGGAGGTTCACCCTGAAGCAGGGGCGGGCTAGGGAGCCGATGCCGTGAGATTGCAGAAAATGACTGAAACCAGATATCCTGAAACAGCAGAGTTCACGGATTTTGTTTTTGTGAAGGCTTGCTGGGCGCAGTTCGTTTCGGTTCCCCTGGCTCGCGCTGGGTCGACTTACCTGGCTTGGGGGGAAATGGGTATGGCTAGCAACCAACTGGAACATCCATACAAACGTATCTTGATTGGATCGTCGCTTGTGGTGGCGCTCCTGCTGATTTTTTGTACAGCGACGGTCGAATTTCTGCCGGAGAAAAGCGACGCTATCGGATTGTCGTTCAAGGCGACAAAGGCACTTCTCAACGCGGTGTCAGCCGTTACAAGTTCTATCCTAGCCGCCATGCTCGCTACACTTGCTATCAATTGGTACAGCGATCTTCGACGTCAGGAAACCAAGGCGAAATTTATGCGGTTTTTTTCGATTTCGGTCGGTGGCGAAGTGATCATCGTCTTGCCGAAATTTAAGGTCGAGGTTGCGGAGCAAAATGACGAAGACCGCGGAGCCAATGAATTATGCTTAAAAGAGCTGACGGAGGTGGACCGTGCCTGCGTGTCTTGGAACGATCTTATAGCGGCCCGTCATATATCAGCCATGTTTGCAGAATATGGAACCTCCGTTCCAAAAATATATTTTGACGACGATGTATGGAAAACTTTTTACGATAAGACATATTTTGACGATAGGGGAAATGACGATATCCGAAAATGCACGTCATTTATTGTGATAGGACTATTTTCTAATGCAATCGTGACAGAACTCAGCCGGTCACTCGAGGCGAATAGGTCGTTTAAAATCTCGAGCCGAGAAGAGGCAAAAAACAGCGAGAGGTGGGTGGAAATCGCGCCAATGCAGCGTGAGTCGCCTGAGTCGCTCCATGCGTGGTATCAGGAGACGGCCAATACGCAGTCAAAATCCGGAAACTTTGGACTACTTTCGCGAGTATCTATGCCCGGTGATCGTAGAGTACTCATAGTCGGCGGAGGTAGGGCACGCTCCACACGTAAAATGGCATCTTATTTGCGTAGACATTGGATAAAGCTTCACGATCTATCAGAACCAGAACGGAACCAACCCTTGCAGGACAAGTTCTTTTCTATCGGATTTATCGTGCCTCCAAAGTTTGAGGGAAAGGAGAATTTGGGTGGGCATAGAAGAAAAGAAAAAGTCGATCCGATTCGCGGAGCAACGTATTATTCTTAGAGAACGATATCGATCTCTTCTGGGAGATTTGGTAACACAGTATCGTTAAAAGATAAAACGACGGCTGTTTCTGATCCCCCGATATTTCCATTTTTTGCCAGTGACGGCTGCGGAACAAAGATTAAACCCACGGACCAAATTTCCTACAAGGGGCGGCAACGGAAATCGGCCATCCCCGAAGGCGCGCACTCCGATCCCGCGCAAAGGTGGCCCGTGCAACGAGCGCGTAGGCCGAAAGTTAGGCAATGCTATTTGTGCCGCGAACGTCTGCTGCCCAGTGCGGACTCGCTGTCGACTGCGCCGCACCTCATAGACCTTCGCATTGATACGCCGTCGAGCAGAGCCAATCTCGCGCGTTGCCGTCGCCGCCTCGATGTCCTCTTCATCTGTTCCTTGTGGGTCGATCCGGTGCTCCAGCGCCACGGCAGTGGGCGAACCGGGATTGAACGCCGTGGGCATTCTTGGTAGCGTATGGTGACTCGCGGGACGCAAGTGCCGCCCGGGGAGGCATCGCCATGCTACGTCCAAGTCAGTTCCGCCCGCTTATAGCAGTAGTTGCGCACGGCTGTTTAGCGTTGACCGTCCTGCTTGGAACTTCTGTAGAGGCTCAGTGCATCAACCAGCAAACGCCAAGTTGCGGCGTGTACAAGCAGTGTTTTGCCAAGTACTGTCCATGCTCCGGAGACAAGGACGAGTACTTTGAATCCTACGGCCTCAAGTACTGCCAGCGCTTCCTGAACAACACCAACTTAACGGCAGAAGGAAAGCGATGGCGCGATAAAACGCTAGTGTGTCTTCAAGAGGCCATCGTTCCTAAGTTGGACATTTCCGCCAACCCTTCTTGCAACTGTGAAGAGATGAAGGGCTATGCGTTCAAAGTCCACGTAACCTGCTACACGCAGCCCGGCAGTTCGATTTGCGCATTACCAATCGCAGACCTAAACGAGATGAGGAAAACCATCGATGTGGCGGACGCCTTTGCGTCGGAAGGTTGGTTGCAGATGAAGGAGGTGGCGAACATTTGTGTCGACAGCGCGCCGGACGATGGGCGGCGCGCTCTTTGGATCGGAATTCGCGCCGTCCTCTCGGCCAGATAGAAATTGCTGCTTAAAGGGCACTGCTTTGTAGCGGACAATCACCACCGTAGGGAGGGCCGACTGTATTCTGGGTGAACATGCCGTTCTTGGCCTGAATCCCGATTCCATAAACCGAGGCAAGTAGGTTCTGGCGCTGGATAGTCATTTCTGAAAGGTTATTGATTGTTATTGTACCTGTGGCAATCGAGACATCTGGCGTGAATATTACATTATCCACTTGGGCCACTATTCTCGATGTGCCGTCAGCACCCACAGCGCTCATAGCGAAAGCCTGGAAGGCCGTTACCATTTGCATAGGAGCGTTTGGTTCGGGCCCAAACCGCGAAAGTATCGCTGTCGGAAGAGATACGTATTCAGTGAGCCGCGCCCGTCCGCGAACGACGACTGCCGCGTTCGTGAGTACGTTCAGCTTGACCTTGTGATCAGCTGTGTCATAACGCTTATACGAGCAATCGAGCTTTACTGTATCGGCTGTGACGATATCGTCCGCGAATAGAGCACTTAGCTCTGCGGGCATTACGTAATCGCATTTGTCATAAATGGCGCACGCTTCAATGCCATTGACGAGCTCAGTGCGTTGCGACCTGAGTGAAATTAAATATTTTGAGTAATAATTTTTATAAATGTCTGGAAAAGAGCTCTTATACCCATCAATTTTATCTAGGGCATAATCGAGCCGCGAGAGTCGAAGATAGTACGTGTTCAATGCATCCAGTTTCGAGGTGTCGGAGAGTTTGTTTTTGACGCCGAATGCCGTGTTGGAGATGAGGAGATACTCGACAGGCGCCGAGTTTTCCTTGGTGAAACTAGCCCCAATCGTACTAATCGCAGCAAGGATTTGATCAATTTTTGTGGGGTCACTCGTTATCGCAAGCTTTGTCGCGTCCGAAATCCCCGCTCCCCCTCTGGATTCGAACGAAACCTTCAATGTACCCATCCTGGCTGCGGCCTCGATGAGGCTATTCCATCGCGTAGAGAAATCTGCGTTTCCTGACACGGTAGCCGCATTGATGGTACCGCTGCCACTAACGCTTGTCTTGTACATGCCTTCGAAGGCTTGCTTCGACGAGGATGTAATGTCGGATAGGGTAATTACGATTGCCACAAGCGCATCGCGATGCTCTGCAACCACTGTGTGAGTTCCACATCGTTGGCGAAATTCGTCAAACTTTCCTTCCGTGATCAGTTCCGCAAGATCCGCTTTGAGGGGGTAGTTGCGAAGGCCCCTTCTACCATAATCACTGGCCGCTTTGATAACGATTGCAGCGGTCCGACTTTCGTCCTTTGCAAAGGAGTCGTATTTCAGATGCAGGTCGAGACTTCCGCCCGCTTTCAGAGCGGCAATACTAACATCCGCTTTTGACTTGTAATCAACTTCAAGCCCTAACGTCCTAGCTAGTGACTTGTAATCGGAAACCAGTTCAATAGAGGCCGAAGTTGATACCGCTCCGTCTGAATCAAGCCACTTTAAGTCCGTATCAACAAAATTAAGGCAACTGAACCTCTGCTGATTGATAAGATCAACGTCAATCCCCGATCCAATTGTGGTCGGAGAACTGTGGCTCCACGGAACGGATAAGGTTCGAAAATCGTCAGATCCTCGGGCATTGACAGTAAGTCCAATCGCGCAAACGACAGCGGCAAGAAGTTTGGCGTTCATTTAGTGGCCCCCTTGCTTTCGTCCACATATCCCCAAACCCAAGTGCCCTTGCGCCCTGCATGTCCGTCTCGGCCGTAGATCCCGGCAGGCCCAGGCTGACCGTCGCGGCCAGTATGCCCAGGTGTCCCTGCTCCGCCGCAACTGCCTGCCCCATTCCACTGCACGGGACCCCAGTTCTTCCCGGCTCCGCCGCAACCTGCGACACCGCCGTTTCCACCCCCCCCTCCGGCACCAGGCGCACCGCCAATTCCTGGCTCTCCGCCTCGACCACCCTCGTTGGCCATTGTCCAGTCGGCAGGAGGATTGCCCGGCTTTGAGGGATCTTTGACAATCAACAGCATCGAGATGTCGCCGCCATCGCCGCCATCGCCGCCGTCACCGCCACGACCGCCATTTCCGCCGTTGCCGCCATCACCTCCATTTCCGCCATCGCCACCACTGCTGGCGGAGTGGACTTCGTTGGCATTTCCCCCATCTCCGCCGGCTCCGCCATTCCCACCTTTCCCGCCGAATCGACCTTGACCGCCACGCTTGCCTGTGCCGCCGTCGCCGCCAGGACTACTAATGGTAACGACGGTTCCCCCGTCGTACGTTCCGGCCTTGAGTGTCACTGTCGCGCCGTTTGTCCCGCGGCGACCGGCGGCGGCATCTGCACCGACTATGCCGTCAGTTCCGCGTCCGCCCGCACCACCGTTTTCGCCGCGGTCGCTACCCCAATCACCTTTGGGATCTGTCTCAGCGTTGCGCCCCTTGCCACCGTTGGAGCCGTTCCCACCATCCGGAGCAATAATAGTGTCGTAAATGCGAGGATCGATCACGCCGTCCGCCCCTTTGGTAGCTCGCGTGGTCTCTATGGTGACGTACCCACTGATGGACGTCTCCGCTCGGATGAACAGAGCAGCCTTCGTGACAATCTTCGAGTCTTTGCTGAACTGGAGCTTGTCGCATCTGATGGAAATCTCTGGCGGAGAAGATGCCGTATCGGAATCGGCCGGATGTCGCAGTTCTATTTGGCCTTGAACCAAAATTAGGGCGACGTTATTCTTGGAACAATCGTAAGACGAGAGCACGTAGGGAGAGCCTTCAGGCCCCCAAGTGATAATGGCTTGTGGCGCTTGGGCGAGGGCGGATGCCGAGATAAGTGACCCACTAAGGCTTGCGAGGGCCGCAATTGCTGATAGCCTGCCTATCGTCTTCATGTCTCGCTCCGGGACGCAGTTGACGCACAAATTCCGCAAGAGCCTCGTGCACAGTTATCCTCTTGGACGTATACCTCCTAACCACGCCTCTGGAAGTCGATTTCGCCTACTGTCCGCTCTCATGGCATGCCACGGCATCGTACGGTCGGCGGCAACATTGCCCAAGATGTCCTCGCTCGTTCACGGGAACCGAGGCTGCAATCTGGAATGGCACTCCCGCTGACCTTGTTCTTTTTGATTGCTCGTGCCGGCTTAGCCATAGCAAAGCCACGACAGGGAAGTGCAGTAGTCTGTCTGAGGAAACCGTCAGACGGATCATGGGATTCCGCTGCACACGTGACTGTGCGCTACCTAACACTTTCTGTTGCAGATTGCCCATGACGTACGGCTGCCACGCGGGGCTGACACGAGGGACGCACAACGTCAACTTATCGCTGTTCGAGGTCCGTGCCGGTTCGAGCAAGACGTGGCATAGCACGCCCGCCACTCATGCCGCCGCACCCTGAGTTCGCTTGTGGCCGCGCAGGAGCCGTTGATGCGCCGACGTTGAAGGTCTAAAAGTGGCCGCACTCAGCCGATTTGGTGACTTCTTCGAGGCCTAGCTACCCTGTCAAGAACACGGTCCAGTAGCGAAGCTCACCGGTGCGCACCCAGAACGATGTATTTCGATGTAGTGATACGTCGAAATACAAACCTACACGAAAGTCTTGCCGCACGAGGCTTTTGCACGTGCAAGCCACAAACTATGCATCGTCAGGGTATAGGTCCACAGCGCGGGGTGAATGTCTTCGGGGTGACGCGGTAGGGCGCTCATGGGGCAAGACAACTGTATAGATATACAGTGTCTAGTGTAGCGCTTATCCCGGAAAAATGTAAAAGGGGCGGTCCGGCGGCCACGGCCGGTTACCGGTCAGCCGTTCCACGCGGTCCGAGCAAGCGAGTGCAGTATCAGATTTCTGCGCTTCCGGTGACAGTTCAGACTGTGTCGACAGGATTGTTCCGGAGCGCCTCGCCAAGCACGCTTCTTAAACTATCGACCCGCACGGGTTTCATCAAGAAATGATGAAGGCTAGCGGTCGCTGATGCCATAGCCGTCTCCGGCACCATGGCGCTGACCCATATGATTGGCGTAAGCTGATTGGGTCCCGGCCTCGCGCGAAGCCTCCGTGCAAGCTCAGGTCCATCCATGCCGGGCATCTGGACATCAAGCAGAAGGACATCGTGGCGAATCTGGGCAAGATTACTCAAAGCCTCATTGCCATCGGCAGCAACGCTGCATTCATAGTCCAGCATCACAAGTAAATCACGGATACCCTCACGAGCGAATTCCTGATCGTCTACGATCATGGCGCGGAGCCGCTTGCCGCCGGTGGTCATCGGAGGGCTACGGTATGGTGTGCTGAGTGTTGGCCCGGCGGGCATGACAGGGAGCGACGCGACAAACGCAGTGCCTCGCCCGACTTCGCTACTTACTCTGATCTCTCCACCCATCAGGTCGACTAGACCCTTGACGATCGCGAGACCCATACCGACACCCTCCTGACGGGCTGCGCCATCAGGCTTGATCTGTGTAAAAGCCTTGAATATGTCCTCAATGCTATCGGCGGGAATACCGACGCCACTGTCGCTGACGCTCACATTTAGGATCGCGCGGCCCCGAGTCGAACTCGATGTCATTGCAACGTCGACAATTCCTTCGTGCGTGTATTTGATGGCATTGGAAATCAGATTAACGATAATTTGGCGCAGGCGTGCCGCATCCGCGATGTACTCGTCTGCGTCAATGTCGACACCAACTGTCAGCTCAAGCCCCTTGCCGGTGGCCAGTGGCAGCATGTCATCGCAGACACTGTAGAGAACTTCGGCCGCATCAAACGTTGCCGGACGAAGCGCCAGTTTTCCCGAATCAAGTCGAGCGTAGTCGGTCAGGTCACGCATCTGTGACTCCAGCTGTCTGGCGGCTCGATCAAGACGGTTCATTACCCGTGCAACCGCCTCATCCTTGTTACTGGCTACCAGCAGTTCTATAGATGACGTGATGGACTGAAGCGGGGTCCGCAACTCATGTCCCACAGCGCCCAGAAAGGCGTTTTTTGCGTTGATGGATTCGGCTGCCGCGTGGTTCGCCCGCTGCTCTGCCGCAAGCGCCGCGGCCTGTTGTGCGACAAACGCGCGGCGTCTCCTGTCGTAGACGAAGACGAGCACACCCATTATTGACGCGAGCACGGATACACCCACGCTGGCGATAAAAATGTTTCGTCGTTTGCGGACGAAGTCCGCGTAGATGCTATCGCGATTCGCGACTTCGAGATCCCCGATTTCGAATGCCAGTTGTCTACTGTCCGCCTTCATGTTTTCGAACAACGGTATAGGGGTCCTCTCAGAATTCGGAAAAAATCGTACGCTAAGCTGCTTGCAGGGGCGTAGCTGTGATCTTCGGCGATAAATGGCGGGAAAATTTCAGCGCTATTTGACGCATAACGTCAGACCGGCTCTGCCTTTCGCCTTACTCGCATGATGGATTGCCGCGTTGTGGCGTAATCGCGCGCGAGCTGAGAGACGGATTCGCCCGCTGCCAAACGCTGCATGACTTCGGCCTGCTGCATAGCCGTCAATGCCGGAGGGCGTCCCATCACCGTTCCTTCTGCACGGGCGCGCGCGATCCCGGCGTGAGTACGTTCGATTAGCAAGTCACGCTCGAACTCTGCAACCGCGATGAGAACGCTCATGGTCATCTTCCCGGCGGCACTTGTTAGGTCCACGCCTCCAAGAGCGAGACAATGGACGCGAACGTCATCAATCGCGAGGCGCTCCACCGTCGAGCGTACGTCCATCGCATTACGGCCGAGGCGATCAAGCTTCGTGACAATGAGCACATCGCCTGGTTCAAGTCGATCCAGCAGACGAGCGAATTGTGGACGCTCGCTGGCCGTGACGCTGCCGCTAATGTTTTCGGTGACGATGCGTCGCTTATCTACCGCAAAGCCAGCCGCCGCTATTTCGCGTACTTGGTTTTCGGTGTTTTGATCTGCGGTGCTGACGCGGGCATAAATGAAATTTCGCGACATCCGGCTCTCTAAGGTGTACGAAACCGACGTACGATTATTGAATGCCGTACGATACTACGAAACACTTACTTTCGTACATATGTGACAAGGGATGTACCGAATCGATCGGTTTCGTACATGTTCACGGGACCGAATTCGGCCACGAAGAGACAATCGTCCGGTGCCACCGAATGGCCGGTCGTGGCGCCACTACAGCCATTTAGAGCGCGATAGCCGATGCCTCTATCGCCGTGTTCGCCCCGCTGCGTCTTGGCGAGTCCCGATAAGTCGAGGTCAGGCATCTAAACCCGTGTTTTCGAGGCTGGTGCGAGCAGCAGCCAGCACGGCCTTTCGCGAAATCCGTTCCTCCTTGACCGGGGCTTCTGGCAGATTTTTCATTCGGAGATCTTGCCCCATCGCGTTATCGCGACAGAACCCGACCGGGCGATCTATTTGGTGGAGAAGTTCGCTCTTTCGAAGTCGGACGTGGATCGCTTGCGCCTCTGCCTGCGCTGTGTTATAACAGACAACATGCAACGGAAAAGGGAATCCAAATGCGTGATCGTGTACTGAATCGAAGGCGTCTCATCCAGCTCGGTGTGCTCGGTGTGCTCGGGCCAATGCTCCCGAGCTATGCGCAAGACCGCGCGACGCTCCTGCGCATCATTGTCCCGTTCAACGCGGGCTCGGGCGCGGATGCGGCGGCGCGTGCGCTCGGCAATGCGTTGACCGAGGCGGCTGGGCTGACGGTCATCGTCGAGAACAGGGCCGGTGGTGCGACCGTGATCGGGTCGCAGGAAGTTGCACGCGCGGCAGCAGACGGCAACACCATCCTATACACAACGGGTGGCCACACCACTAACGCCGTACTCATGAAGAAGCTGCCGTACGACTCGCTCAACGGCTTCACGCCCCTAGCGATGCTCACGCGCACGCCAGGTTGGGTGCTCGTCGTGGGGCCCAACTCGCGGTTCAAGACGCTCAAGCAGTTCTTGGACGCAGCGAAGAAGGATCCGGGGAAGCTGACTTTCGGATCGTCGGGTGTTGGCGGCAGCAGCCACGTCATGGGATCTCTGTTCTGCAAGGCAGCCAACATCGACCTCACGCACGTCCCTTACAAGGGAACGCCTTTCACCGACCTTTTTGCTGGGGTCATCGACTCGTCCTTCCAAGGATCAGGCACCGTCATGCAGTACCTGAAGGACGGTCGGTTGCGCGCACTGGGAATTTCTTCGGCAAAGAGAGTCGCTCAGTTGCCGGACGTCCCCACTTTTGGCGAGTTCGGTATCAATGCAGATCTGCCTGCCTGGAGCGGCATTTTCGGGCCACCGAATCTGCCACCGGCGGTTGTGCAGCGGTTGTCAGAGAGCTTGCACAAGGCGCAACAGGTCCCAAGTTACGTGAAGTTCGTGACCGACAACGGAAGCGAAGTCGTCAACATGGGTCCGCAGCAGTTCCGCACCTACGTCGCCGAGGAGATCGCGCAGTACAGACGTACGCTTCCACCTCTCGGAATTCACATCGAATGAGCTCGGCTGCCAAGAAGACGATTCTCACGGTTGCGGTCACTGGCAACATCACGAAGCTCGAGCAGCATCCGGGCTTGCCGTGTACGCCCCGGCAGATTGCGAAGGAGGTAGTTGCCTCCGCTCGCGCTGGCGCAGCCATTGCACACATCCACGTGCGGCACCCGGATGGGCGCCCAAGCATGGAAGTCGAGCACTACCGTGAGGTGATGGATCGTGTGCGTGACTCTGGATGCGACATCATCATCAACCTGACCACTGGTCCAGGGCAGCGCTACGTGCCAGGTCTTGAAGACCCGGCGATAGCTGGCCCGGGAACAACGCTGATGCTGCCGGAGCGTCGCGTGGAGCACATCCTCGAGTTGCGTCCCGAGGTCTGCACACTCGATCTCAACACCATGTGGTCAGGGGATTCCGCTGTGATCAACGCGCCCGCGAGCGTGGCACGCATGGCGGAGCTCATCCGTTCCGTGGGAACGCGAGCAGAGCTTGAGCTCTTCGACAGCGGCGACATTCACCTGGCCAGCTCCCTCATCCGGTCCGGGGCGATTCCCGAGGACTGCATGGTGCAGATCGTGCTGGGCAGTCGGTGGGGCTTTGATTCGAGCGCACGGACTCTGCTGTATGCACTTGGCATGCTCCCGACGAACGTTGCGTGGGCAGCTTTCGGTATTGGCCGGCACTCGTTCCCGATCGTTGCCCAGTCGTTCCTTCTGGGAGGGCACGTGCGCGTGGGCATGGAAGACAACATCTACGTGGCCAAGGGTGAGTTGACGCGTGGCAATGAAGAACTGGTGGAGAAGGCCGCGCGGATAGTACGTGAGCTCGGCGGACAACTGGCTTCGCCGGACGAAGCGCGAGAAATCATTGGCTTGGGCGTAGTGAGCACGGCCAACTAAATGGGCTAGTCAGAGATACCTATGATCGAATACTTCGAAAGCAACTATGCCTGGAACCTCGCAGCGACCACGCTAGCAGAGGAGGCAGGCAACTTCCCCGAGTTCGAACCAACACTGCGCAGGCTCAAGCCCTATCAGTCCATCGAGGCTGTGGAGGCAAGTCAACGGTGGCACTGCGCGTTCGCCGAACTCGGCGACCACATGGTGGGCCTGGCGCAGACGGAAGAAGCAAAGGGGCACTACTTTTCAGCAGCGCGCCGCTATCACCGGGCGTCGATGTACTATTTGAAAGCGGAGCGGATGCTCAGTCACCGCGATCCACAGCGTCTCGCCACCTACGGTAAGTCGCTGGTCGCCTACAAAAAGGCACGGGTGCTCAACCGAGACCCGGTCGAGTTTGTGGACATCCCCTACAAGGCCAGCTCGATGCCGGCACTCTTCGTGCCTGGCGAGGGGCCGGGACCGCGTCCGATGGTCATTCATCTGCAGGGCTTCGACTCGGTCAAGGAGTCACAGTATCCCTACCTGGAGGGCTACTCGCGCAGGGGGCTGTCGGTATTGATTGTCGACCAGCCTGGCGCAGGGCAGGCGATCCGAGAGCGCGGGCTCACCGCAGAAGTCGAAACGGAGAACTACGTGAGGGCTATCGTCGACTACGCCTGCACGCGTAGCGACGTTGACGCCAATCGTATCGGCCTCGCCGGCATCAGTATGGGCGGCTACTTCGCACCGCGCGCCGCCGCGTACGAGCCTCGCATCCGCGCCGTGGCATGCTGGGGTGCGCTCTACGATTTTGGCGAGCTGTCTGCCAGGCGCGCGAACGCGACGGATGGAGCCGACTCAGTTCCTGCCGTACTCGAGCACGCCCTGTGGTGCTTCGGCGTCCAGACGCCGGAGGAGTGCTTGGCTATTGCCAGGCGCATGAACCTCCGTGACGTGATGCCCCGCGTGACTTGCCCGCTGCTTGTCACCCACGGCGCCGACGACAGGCAAGTGCCGCTGGACCATGCTCAGCGTACGTACGACGAAGCTGCGTCGAAGGTCAAGACGCTCAAGATCTTCACCAAGGAAGACGGTGGCGCTGCTCACTGTCAGTTGGACAACCGCTATCTCGGCTCGGACGTCTTTGGTGACTGGTTCGCCGAGCAACTTGGAGGAACCTGCCGATGAGTATGCGCGGCGGCGATGGATTGAAGGGAAAGGTTGCGCTCGTGACCGGGGGATCGTCCGGCATCGGCCGTGCCATTGCGGAGCGATTCTTGTCGGAAGGCGCGTCGGTCGCGATCGTCGGCAACCAGAACCTGGAGAAGGCCCGCGCGGTTGCGCGCGAGATTGGCACGGCGCAGGCTGCATGTGAAGGCTTCGTGGTGGACGTCAAGTCCGCGAAGGCCGTGGCCTCTCTCGTGGCAGATGTGGGGCAGCGCATGGGACCCGTCGACATCCTGGTCAACTCCGCTGGTGTCTGGTACCCGACACCAATCGGCTCGCTGACACCCGAGCAGATCGACGACATGATCGACGTGAATCTCAAAGGTGTCATTCACACAGTTTCGGCGGTTGTGCCGGGAATGATCGCTCGCAGGTCAGGCCGGATTGTCAACATCGCTTCGATTGCGGCACTTGTCCCAACTGCAGGTTATTCGCTGTATTCGACTACTAAGGCCGCTGTCGTGGCGTTCACCAAGTCCGCTGGCCTGGAGCTCGCTCAGTTCAACGTGGCGATGAACGCGATAGCACCGGGCAATACGGCAACTCCCATGAACGCGGCAATCCGGACCGCGTCCGAGCATCAGGGTCGCCGGGATTGGATTCAGTCAATCACACCGAGCGCCCGGGCGTTCACGCCACCGGAAGAAATCGCCGAGACCGCGTTGTTCCTGTCCGATGGCCGCGTTAGGGGCATCTTCGGCGCAGTGATCTCAGTTGACGAAGGGCGTGCCGCTGGCATCGCCATGAAGGAGGAGTAACACATGAATCAGGGCGAGCTCAGTCGGAAGCGATTCGTCATCTCGACCGATACGGGAGGGACCTTCACAGACCTGGTTATCGAGGAACAAGCAAGCGATGTCCGCATGTTCAAGGCACCGACGGTACCGTCGGATCCAGCGGCGGGGGTGCTGGCGGCGATAGAGCTGGCCGCCAGGAGCTACGAATGCAGCAGCGCACAGCTTCTTCAGGAAACCGAGCTGTTCGTTCACGGAACGACCCATGCAATCAACGCAATCATCACCAGACGCACTGCATTGACGGCAATGCTGACAAGCGCGGGTCACCCTGACGTCCTCACGCTGAGGGAAGGAGGCCGCGCCGACCCCTTTGACCACAACACTCCGTTTCCAGCGCCGTATGTACCGCGTCACCTGACGTTCGAGATTCCCGGTCGCATCGATTGGCGGGGCAGTGAGATCGCGCCCTTCGACGAGGCGCGCGTGCATGAGGTGATTGCCGACCTGCGTGCCGCAGGCGTTGAGGCCGTGGCAGTCTGCCTTCTTTGGTCCGTTGCCAACCCGGCGCATGAGCTGCGGGTCGGAGCCATGTTAAAGGAGATGCTGCCTGGCGTGGCGGTGACACTCTCGCACGAGCTCAATCCGACGATCCGCGAGTTCAGGCGAGCAACCTCCGCCTGCATCGACGCGTCGCTCAAGCCAGTGATGAGCCGGTATCTCGGCGGGATGGAGGAAAGACTGCGAGGAGGCGGCTACACAGGGCCGCTCATGGTGGTGACGTCGCAGGGCGCAATGTGTTCTGCCGAGGAGGTGGCGCAGGCGCCAATTCGGGCAATCAACTCAGGACCCGCGATGGCCCCGGTCGCGGGGCGCTACTTTACCCAGGGCCTTAGCGCCGGGCGCGACGTCATCGTGGCCGACACCGGCGGCACGACCTACGACGTCAGCCTGGTTCGCAAAGGCGAGGTACCGTTTACGCGCGAGGCCTGGATCGGTAAGCCGTTCAGTGGCTTCATGTCGGGCTTTCCGTCGGTCGACGTCAAGAGCGTTGGCGCTGGTGGAGGAAGCGTCGCCTGGGTAGACGAGGGCGGTTTGCTGCATGTCGGTCCGATGAGCGTGGGTGCAGACCCTGGTCCCGTCTGCTACGGACATCAGCAGCACAGCGCCACAGTCACTGACGCAGCACTTGTGCTTGGCTACATCGATGCCAAGTACTTTCTTGGCGGGACGATCGCGCTCGATGAAGCGCGTGCCCGTGAGGTCATCGAGGCTCGCGTGGCCCGGTTGCTGGGTTGCAATGTGGTCGAGGCTGCTTTGGCGATTATGGACGTCGCCACCGAGAACATGGTGCAGGCCATTGCAGACATCAGCGTAGACCAGGGGATTGATCCGGCCGCAGCCATACTCATTGGGGGCGGCGGCGCGGCGGGCCTGAACTCGATCTATATTGCGAAGCGGCTGGGCTGCCGCACGTTGGTGGTTCCGGCGCTTGGCGCGGCGCTCAGCGCGTCGGGTGGTCTGCTGTCAGAGGTTGCCTCCGAGTACCGTGCGGCCTGCTATCTGCGCAGCGACGCGTTCAGCGAGGCTGCCAGCACGAGCGTCTTTGAGCGGCTTCGCAAGCAAGCATCGGCATTCTCCAAGTCCGCGCCGAAGCCCATCAAGTTGCAGTTTTACGCCGAAGTGCGCTACCCGAGCCAGGCTTGGGAACTCGAAGTCCCGGTGTCCTCGCAGACCCTGGATGGCGAGGCCGTGGCTCGTCTCGCGGATGATTTTCACGCGGCCCACATGCGCGTGTACGCGGTCAACGATCCAGGCTCTCCTGTCGAGATTGTTGGGCTGTCAATACGCGCGAGCTACGAGACGCGAACCGCACCGCTGCCGCAGGCACGTTGGCTCGGGCAAGGTGCGCCGCTGGAATGGCGCGACATTGGGCTGATCGGCGTAGGTCGTGTACGTGCTCGCGTCCATCGCATCGAGCAACTCTCAGTGGGGGTCTGCTGCAGCGGCCCTGCCATTGTCGAGTCTCCCTTCACATCTATCGTCGTGGATGACGTCTCGGAGTTCGAACTCCGGGAAGACGGAAATCTTGTGATCCACGTCGACGGCAAAACCGCGACGACAGGAAATCTATGAAAGAAGCACAACTCAACGGCGCGCAGCTGAGTGTCATCAACAGCCGACTCGAAGGAGTCTGCAAGAAGATGGCCAACACACTGTTGCGAACCGGACGTTCAGGCGTCCTCAACCGTGCACGCGACTTTTCCTGCTGCATTGTCACGAGAGACTGTGAGCTCCTGACAGCGGCGGACTGCCTGCCCATCCACGTGCTCTCAGGCCCCGACCTGATGGCGCGTAGCGTGCACGACTTTCACCCGGCTCTGCATCGTGGTGACGCCTTCCTGCACAACTCGCCCTACCACGGCTGCTCTCACCCTGCGGACCACACCATCGTGATGCCGGTAATCGACGGAGACGGCCTGCATCGGTTCACCGTACTCGCCAAGGCGCACCAGGCCGATATCGGCAACGCGGTTCCGACGACCTACTCGGCGACGGCGCGCGATGTCTACGAGGAGGGCGCGCTCATCTTCCCGGCGGTGAAGGTTCAGGACCGGGGCGTCGTCGTAGAGGACATCGTGCGCATGTGTCGTATGCGCATTCGTGTGCCAGACCAATGGTATGGCGACTTCCTGGCGATGCTCGGCGCGGCGCGCATTGGGGCACAGGAGATCGAGAGGCTGGCTGCCGACTTGGGCTGGGCAACGTTGGATGCCTTTTCCAGGCAGTGGCTGGACTACTCAGAGGCGCGAATGGCGGCGGCAGTGCGTCGCCTCGTTACAGGCAATGGCCGAGCGACGACAGTGCACGACCCCATGCCCGGGACGCCACCCAATGGCATCTCGCTGCCCGCCAGCGTGTCCGTGGACTCGTTGAACGGGCGAATCAGCGTTGACCTGACCGAGGCGCCTGATGCGCTGCCGTGTGGGCTCAATCTGTCGGAGGCGTGCTCTCGCACAGCGGCCCTTGCGGGGGTATTCAACTGCCTGCAGGAGAACGTCCCCAAGAACGCGGGAAGCTTCCGGCGGATCGATGTTCGGTTGCGCGAGGGGTCGGTTGCAGGGATTCCACGTCACCCAACGAGTTGCTCCATGGCCACGACCAACGTTGCGGATCGACTGACCGCTGCGGTGCAACTTGCCTTTGCTGATGCTTGTCCTGAGGTAGGCATGGCGGAGGTTGGACCAAACCTGCCGGCCTGCAAGTCGGTCATCGCAGGATTCGATGAGCGATTTGGGCGCTCCTTCGTCAATCAGCTGTTTCTAGGCGCCACTGGTGGTGCGGCGATGGGTTGGGGCGATGCGTGGCTCACATACGGGCACGTCGGCAATGGCGGCATGGCCTTCATCGATAGCGTGGAGCAGGACGAGTTGCTGTATCCGATTCAAGTCTTGGAGAGGCGACTCGTACCGGACACAGAGGGAGCGGGCGAATGGACGGGAGCGAGCAGCCTGCGAGTCGAGTTTCGTGCGACATCGCCGTTCACCGCCACTTACTCGGCCGACGGGTGTGTGAACGCGCCGCAGGGCGTGCGGGGTGGGCTACCCGGAGGACTGGCCGCTCAGTTCCGACGCACTCAACTTGGCCATATTGAGCCATTGCCGCCAAGTGCCTCCATTCGCCTGGACGTGGGCGAGAGCGTCGTCGCGATTACACCGGGCGGAGGGGGATTCAGCTCGCCGCTAGGCCGTGACCCGGAGCGAGTCGCCGAGCAAGTGCGCAGCGGATTGGTCAGCCCCGAACGAGCACGTGACGTCTATGGCGTTTGCATCGACGGGGATGGCCGTGTAGACGTGGAAGAGACCCGTGCAACGCGTCGATGGGCCGCATCGTCATGACTGCAGCGATAGGCCGGGGGGTGTCAAAGCCTACTCTCTTCTTGCAAAGCCTGCACGAGCTCTTGCAAGCCAGTGCGAAGGTCAGCCTCAACGGCCTTGCGCGCAAGGCCGGCATTGCGCTTGCGCATTGCCGAGACGATCTCCTCGTGGTGCGTGACGCCCTGCCGCGTCTGCACGTACTTTGGATAGAGGAGATTGAGCGAGGGGCCAAGCTTGAGCCATACGCCTCGGATGATCTCCAGCAGAAGCTCGTTGTTGGCGCGCTCGTAGATATGAAAGTGAAAGCTCTCGTTGGCCGCGAGCGCCGCCCGGTAGTTCCTGCCATTGACGGCCTTGACGTGGCCCTTGTGGATCGCTTCAAGCTCAGCCACGTCGGTGTCGGTGTAGCGCGGCGCGGCAAGGCTGGCGGCCAGTCCTTCGAGGCTGAGGCGCACTTCGTACGCGTCGCCCAAGCTCTCCTTGGTGAGCTTTGGAACCAGGACCGTCCGAAAAGGCCCGCTTTGCAGTCCACGCTCCCAAAGCAATCGACTGATTGCGTCACGCGCAGGCGTCGCGCTGATGCCAAGGGTGTCAGCCAAGCCGCGAATGCTCAAGGCGTCTCCAGGCTTGTAGGCGCCGGACATCAGGGCTTCACGTAGGCGCTCATACGCCTTGTCCGACAGGGTGTCGCTTCTTTCGATGGGATCCATGGGAGTCATTGTCGCATGTTACCTGTTATTTCGTACAACACGCATAATATCATGAACAACACAACGGCCATCGAGGTGGCTCACGACCTCGAGCGCGCAATCTCCTCTGCTCGCCAACGTCTGATAGACAGCCGTCCGGCCAGCGCCGCGGCTTTCCGACGCGCACAAGCGTCGATGCCTGGTGGCAACACGCGGACTGTCCTGCACTTTGACCCCTTCCCGCTGACCTTCAAGAGGGGAGCTGGCAGCGACCTCTGGGACGTGGATGACGCCTGCTACTCCGACTTCGTGGGCGAATTCTCGGCTGGGCTCTATGGACACTCCGACCCGATCATCAAGCAGGCGATTCGCGACGCGCTTGACCAAGGCATCGTGATGGGCGGGCCTGGTGACCGGGAGGTCGCGCTCGCCGACCTGGTCACCTCGCGCTTCCCGAGCATTGAGCAGCTGCGCTTCTGCAACTCGGGCACGGAAGCAAACATCCTCGCCCTCTCCGCTGCGATCGCGCTGTCGGGCAAGCGCAAGATCCTGGTGTTCGAGGGCGCGTATCACGGGGGCGTACTGGCGTTCTCCACGCCTCCCAGCGTGCTCAACATCCCCTGGGAGTACGTGTACGTCCCCTACAACGACACGCAAGGGGCGATAGAAACTATCGGTCGCCACGCAGACTCGCTCGCTGCAGTGATTGTCGAGCCGATCCTGGGCGCTGCAGGCAACATTCCAGGTACCGCCAGCTTCCTGCGGGCGCTGAGGGAGGCCACCGCGTCCGCAGGCGTGCTCCTCATCTTCGACGAGGTCAAGACCTCGCGCTGCGGCGCCGGCGGCATCCAGGGACGTCTGGGCATCTCGGCCGACTTCACGACCTTGGGAAAGTACCTCGGCGGCGGGCTGCCCTGCGGTGCGCTCGGCGGCCGACAGCACTTCATGCAGAGGTTCGATCCTTCCGCGCCGAACGCTTTCAGGCACGCTGGCACCTTTAACAACAATCCCTGCACGATGTCAGCGGGCCTCGCCGGCCTGTCGCAAATATTCACCGCGAGCCGCGCGGATAAGTTCGACGCCGCCTGCGAGGAAATCAGGCTGGAGTTCAATGCCATGTTTTCCTCGCTTGACGTGCCCATGCGGTGCGTCGGTCAGGGCTCGATGTTCAGCGTCCACTTCGTCCGCTCCGAACCGGCGAACCCTTCAGACATCCCCAGGATCAGCGCGCGCCTGATGCGTCTACTGCATCTGGAACTGTTGCTAGAGGGTGTTGTCGTGGCCAGTAGAGGTGACATCTTCGTATCGCTGCCGGTGGAACAGCGTCATATCGCGGCCTTGAAGTCGGCGCTCAACGGCTTCGCCGCCAGGTGGGCGCCTCTTCTTCGGGCCGCGGTGTGACGGCATTGTGCCGCCGAGGAGTCTCGGGCGGCCGGGGCCTGTCAATGTCCTGATTCGGCTCTGCGCAGGTCGGACCAACTCGGACCGGCGGCGGTCGCCCCCTGCCGTCCGGCATTGAGTTCGATGCGTGGCCGAAAGCCTTTCGTTTCCGATCGAACGCCGGGTGGCGCACGCAAGAGTGCGTAGTTACCTGACTTGCAAGAGCCCACCCAAGACAGTCGATCATAGCCTCCGCAACAATGCTGTTGCATTCTACATGTAATGTGTTATAACAGAGACTCAGCACCGATTGTCTCCAGGTAAAACCATGCACGGACTGCTATCTCGTTGTCGATCGTTGTGTCGCATCCTGGCGTTGGTCCTTGGACCAATGGTGCCACTCACGGGCTGGGCGCAAAGCAACACGCTCCAACCAACCGTTATCTCTTCCTCTCAACCTGGAGAATCCGCGATGAAGAAACTCATCACAAATGTCGCCGTTGCCGCAGTCACCGCTGGTGCCGCCGCCAGCGCCGTGGCGGCCGGCGAGGCGGCGCCTGCGCTGCCTCAACTGCAGTACGAAGCCGAGACACCGGTAACACCGCAGCTTCTGAAGCTGATGAATGCCTACATCTTCTTGTTGGCTCAGAACAAGCTCGATGATTGGATCAAGATATGGGCCGACGACGCAGTACTGGAGTTCCCGTATTCGCCGAAGGGCCGCCAGTCAGTCTACGTGGGCAAGCCCGCCATCCTGGAGTATCACCAGCAGACTACGGGCAAGATCAAGATCACCAGAATCGTGTCTGCAAGGATTCATCAACTGGCCGACCCCAACACCGCGATATCGGAGTTGGAGATCGAGGGGTCCATCATTGGAACGAATGCACCATACGACCAGAAGTACGTGACATTCTTCCAAATGAAGGACGGGAAGCTGTGGCGGTATCGCGAGTACTGGAACCCGCTGATCACGATTGCGGCGTTCGGTGGCGACATCAAGGCCTGGACCGAGGCGTACGGAAAGAAGGAGTAGTGGGCCCGCGCGACCTCGTGCGAATCACCTTCAATCCGAGGGTGCCGCAAGGATAGATCTCGCCTCGTGGGCTGAACGCCCGCGAGGTGCCGCCGCGCGCTGACGGCGGGACGAGCTCGCACGTGTGCTTTGCGCAGCCATGCTAAGCGCATGTTTGTCGAGCTAGTGTCCCGAGTTAGAAGTTCGCAGCAAAACGTTGGGTGCAAAGCCTTCGCGCCGTCGCGGTTCACCAAGGCGCATTCGGATGATTTTGCCGAAGCAGGGCAAACGCTTTTGGGCCAGGCCGTCGCTTGCAAATGGGCATGGCAGAACCGGGGGAACGTAGTCGAAGGAAAGTCAGATGAACACTGCTGAGATGTCCTTACGTTTGATGGTTGAAAAATGGTTTGCCGCAAATTGGACCACAACGCTGCGGGTAACACGGTTCAGCCACGCACGCTGCGCTTACGGACGATACGTGCGGGTCGAAGCGTCGCGGCGGGAGGGTGGTACGTTTGCGCTCTGCTTCTTTCGACACGCAGATGGTGCGTGGCGGGTATTTCCGCCTGATCGAGGCCATGCAAACCCTATGCCTTCTTTAGGTCTATTCAACCAGTACGTCGCCAATTGGTGAAGAGAAATATTGAATCGAATTTCTACCTCGGGACACCAGTGTGGTGCGCCAATCAGCCCTGTACTTATCCCACAGTGCGGCCATGACCGCCCTGGCGCGGGTGACCTTTTCCATGTGAGGGAATGTGTATGAACGACCGAAACCTCGTCCGGGGCCTGTGCCTCGCGGCAGTCTCCCTGGCCTTTGGCCTGGGCTCACTGCGCTACCCAACAGGCGACCTCAGTCATGCGGGAGCGGGTCTGTTTCCCCTGCTGGTGAGCAGTCTTCTATTCGTTATCGCGGTGATCACGATCGTGCGCTCTCGCTTCGTTGGGGTCGAGCCCTTGAACTTCAACCTCAAGAGCATTGCGTTGATCCTGCTTGCGCTGTGCGGCTTCGCGTTGGTCTCCAAGCTGATCAACATGACGGTCGGGATCGTCTTCATGGTCCTCGTCGCGTCGCTGGCGGCAACGTCGTACTCGTGGAAGCGCAACCTGCAGATCTCGGCGGGCCTGATCGCGGTCGCGTTCGGGTTCCAGAAGCTGCTCGGCTTGAACCTGCCGCTGTACTGAACGGAGCCGCCGCCATGATGGAAGTCCTTCACAACCTCTCGTTCGGCTTCGAGCATGCGCTGACCTGGCAGAACCTGATGTTCTGCGCGCTCGGCTGCACGGTGGGCACGCTGGTGGGCCTGCTCCCCGGCCTCGGGCCGCTGGCCACGATCAGCCTGCTCCTGCCGCTGACCTACTCGATCCCCACGACCGGCGCGCTCATCATGCTGGCGGGCATCTACTACGGGGCGCAGTACGGCGACAGCGTCAGCGCCATCACGATGAAGATCCCGCACGCCAGCAGCATCGTGGCCTGCATCGACGGCTACCAAATGACGCTCAAGGGCAAGACCGGCCTGGCGCTGTTCACCGCGGGGGTGTCCAGCTTCATCGGCGGCACGGTGGGCATCGTGGTGCTGTCCTTCCTGGCGCCCAGCCTCGGCGAAGTGGCGTTCCTGTTCGGCCCGGCCGACTACTGCGCTCTGATGCTGGTGGGCTTCGTGTGCGTGAGCTTCGTGACCACCGGTAGCCTGCTCAACGGCATGGCGATGTGCCTGATCGGCGTGCTGCTCGGCCAGATCGGGACCGACGTCACCAGCGGCGTGCAACGCTTCACCTTCGATCTGCCGTTCCTCGCCGATGGCGTCGGGCTGGTGAGCGTGGCACTCGGCTGCTTCGGCATCGCCGAGATCACGAAGAACCTCGACGCCCACGAGGAGCGCTCGCCCTTCAACGGCAAGATCCACCTGATCCCGAGCTGGGCGGAGTTCAAGCGCATCATCCCGAGCGCCCTGCGCGGTAGCGCGATTGGCTCGTTCCTGGGCATCCTGCCCGGCGGCGGCCCGGTGATCGCGCAGTTCGTCGCCTACGCGGTGGACAAGAAGGTCAGCAAGTACAAGGACGAGATCGGCAGCGGCGCGATTGAGGGCGTGGCCGGCCAGGCGGCCGCCGACGAGGCTGCCGCGCGCACCAGCTTCATCCCGCTGATGAGCATCGGCATCCCGGAGAACCCGGTGATGGCGCTGATGATGGCGGCCTTCATCATCAAGGGCATCCAGCCGGGGCCTAACATGATCGCCGGACACCCGGACCTGTTCTGGGGGCTGGTGGCCAGCATGTGGATCGGCAACTGCTTCCTGATCACGCTCAACGTGCCGCTGGTGCGCTACTGGCTGTCGGTGTTCAAGATCCCGTACAACGTGCTATTCCCGGCGATCCTGTTCTTCTGCTGCATCGGCACCTACAGCATCAACAACAACCTCGATGACATCTACATCACGGCCGCGTTCGGCCTGCTGGGCTACGTGTTCATGCGGCTGGACATGGACCCGGCGCCACTGATGCTGGGGTTCATCCTCGGGCCCATGCTGGAAGAGAACTTCCGTCGCGCAATGCTCCTGAGCCGGGGCCACTTCTCAGCGTTCGTCACGCGGCCAATCAGCGGAACGCTGCTCGCCCTGATCGGCCTGTTCGTCGCGTGGCAGGTACTGACCTTCTTCCTCAAGTCGGGCGAGGCGACTCGGAAGACAAAGCCCACTTGAAAGGCGAACTCGCCCGGTCAGGGCACCCGTACGGTGTGAGCGGCTCCCGGATGACAGTTCATATCCTGATCGAGGGTCGTCGCCGTGGCACCAGGCATGTCGTGGTCACCATGTGTGTAGGCGCCGGTCAGGGTGCTGCGGCATTGTTCGAAGTCGTATCGTGAAAGGAATGAGGGAGAACATGATGATGAAGGCCATCGACGGAGAGGGCACGCTCGACATCGACTTGAGGTTGCGCAAGACGGCGTTGTCCAGTCCCGACCGTACAGCTATAGCGGACACATATCGCTCGGTCACGTGGGGCGAACTCGACAGGCGTGTGAACCGGATAGCCCAGGCGTTGTTGACGCGAGGAGTCGCCTTCCAGGACAAGGTCGCGTTGCTCGCGCCGAACTCCGCCGCCTATGTCGAACTCATGTTGGGAATACTGCGCGCGGGCGCCTGCGTCGTGCCGCTTTCGACTTATACGTCCGCCTCCACCTGCGCGAGCATGGTGAGAGACAGCGGCGCGCGCCTGCTGTTCGTCGCGAACGATTACGCGGCGGACGCACTTGCACTTGCCGACGAAATGCGTTTGTGCACTTCGGATATCGTACGGTTCGACGATGCGGCGCTCGACGGCTTCATCGAAGGAGCACCCGATACCCCTCCGCCTGTGTCGATGTCGCTGGACCATGGATTTAACCTGATTTACTCGTCGGGTACGACGGGAACACCGAAGGGGATTTTGCAAAGCCGGGGCTTTCGCGCGCGTGAAGCTGAAGTAATCGAGAACCGCTACGCACTCAACGAGCAAACTCGCACGATCATTTCGACCCCGCTTTGCTCCAACACGACGTTGTTCCTGTTGTTCACGGTGCTGGCATGTGGCGGGACCGTCAAGGTGATGGAAAAATTCGATGCAACCGGGTGGCTGACGCTCGCGCAAACCTGGCGGCCGACGGACGTCATCCTGGTTCCGGTGCAGTACACGAGACTCCTCCGCCATCCGGATTTCTCGCGTTTCGATCTCTCGTCGTTGCGTAACAAATTCTCCACCAGCGCGCCGTTGTCCGCTGTGATAAAACGCGACATTCTCACCCGCTGGCCAGCGGGCGGCCTGACTGAGTTTTATGGCATGACCGAAGGTGGCGTCACCTGCGAGTTGCGTGCGCATGAACGCCTCGACAAACTCGACACGGTTGGCATCCCGCCTGCATATGTCGATTTGCGCGTCATCGACGATGACAAGGTGCTTCCTCAAGGACAAGTCGGCGAGATCGTCGGGCGATCGCCGTCGATGATGTCCGGCTATCACAATCGCGAACAGGCGACGCTGGACGCCAGCTGGTTCGACGGCGAAGGCAGGCGCTTCCAGCGCAGCGGCGATATCGGTTGGATTGACGAAGACGGTTTCGTCCACCTGCTCGATCGCAAGAAGGACGTAATCATTTCAGGAGGCTTCAACGTCTATGCGTCGGATCTCGAGAACGTCATCTTGCAGCATCGCGAAGTGGTCGACGTCGCCGTTGTCGCCGCTCCCAGCATCAGCTGGGGCGAAACGCCTGTGGCTTGCGTGGTCCTGAGCAGCGACGTGGACCCGGAAATCATCCAGCAGTGGGCCAACGAGAAGCTCGGCAAGGTTCAGCGGATCGCAAAGGTCGTTGTGTTCGACGAGCTTCCGCGCAACCCGATCGGCAAGGTTCTGAAACGCGAGTTGCGCGAACGGATCGCGGAGAATCACGGTGAGACGCTGGCATGAGATCCAGCCGGTGAGTTCCGAATCATTTTTTATACATTAATTAGTAATACTACATACAACAACATTAATCATTGATGTTAGAGAGGAGATCCATGAAAAAAATACTCGTGATCACAGTCTTAACTGTTCTCGCAGGTGCAGCGAACGCGCAATCGAGCGTCACCTTGTTCGGCCGAATTGGTGGCGGCGTCCGATGGGTCAATGGTGTCAAAGGCGGCTCGGTACTGGGATTCGACAGCAATATCATTGCTGGCAATGAGTTCGCTCTTCAGGGAACAGAGGACCTCGGCAGCAATCTGAAGGCAATCTTCAAGCTTGAAAATGATTTCGTGAGCGGCAACGGTGCATTGTCCTATAGAGAAACCTATGTGGGTCTAACGGGGGATGCCGGACGTATCACGCTGGGTCGTCAGAAAAGTGCGTTCGAAGATATGGGGATTGTCCTCGATCCAAGCTATGCTCGCGGAGTGTCGCTGGCGATCGTGCCTGGCGTGGTGTATGGAGCAAATTTCTTCACGTTGGACATCGATTTCAACAACACCATCAAGTATCGAAACAAGATAGGTGGGCTGACGTTCAGCGGCAGCTATTCTTTTGGAGGGGTGGCCGGCAGCACGCGTGCGGGATCCAGTTATTCGGCGGCTAGCTTGTATCAATACCAGACACTGCTTGCCGGCGTCGGATATCAGAAAATCTACAACGCCGATGCAACGCAGTCCGCTGCGGTTCTGCAGGGCGGCGGTGCATGGCAATTAGGAGCCGCCCGTCTTTACCTCACCTATTCCGATTTTAGAGTGACCGGTGCATCCGGGAAAACGCCGGAGCGGCACGACAAGATTCCGGCTGGAGGCATTGTCTACCAAGTCACGCCACAATTTCAGATAACAGTTGCGCTCTACGATGACATTGCGAGCAACCTGCGTAACGTAGGCGGTGCAAGCGGCCGAAAGATTACGACATACGCGATCGCAGAATATTATCTTTCCAAGCGAACCGAACTCTATGCGGAAGTTGATCGAAACGGTTTCTCCGGTGCATACAAAACGGATCCGATCAATGTCGCTGTATTCAATCTAAGACCCGGGGCAAGCTCGACAACAGGTGTCTCCATCGGCATCATGACGCAGTTTTGATTGCGCCACTCTGCGGTGATTCTCTATTGAAGAAGTCAATCTATGCCTATTTCGACCAGGCGGCCCCTGAGTTCGCCAGGCGGTCGGCAAGTTTGCAGAATTCTTGACAACAGGATGGTTAGGATATGAACCAAACAAAAGGTCGTGCACTCGCTTTTATAGCGGCATCTATAGCAATCTCGTCAAGTGTAATGGCACAGCCGGGCGAGGCGAGCGGTAGTAGCGCGTCCACATCGGTTCCTGAAGCGGCCAGCGTGCCGTCTCAAAAGGCCATCAGGGCCGCGGACCGCAAGTTAGTCAGGAAAGTCAGTCAGGCCCTTGCCCGCACAAAGGGACTGAACTCAACGCGCCTGATAGTTAGAGCCAGAAGCGGTGACATTACGCTATTAGGTTCTGTGACTGACGCTGGGCAAATTCCGATCGCAGTTGATGCCGCGCAGCGAGTCGACGGCGTGAAGTCGGTTCGAAATGAGATCCGCGTAGATGAACAAAGGCTTTGACTCAAGTTGCCTCGGATTTAGGGATGGGATCCCAATGCAAACCGAAGTTTTAGTGGTTGCCTAGCGGTTTAACGAGGGATGGGAGTCACCGCTAGATCGGCATGAAGGTCGACGCGGGCCGATTCTAACGTATGCGACGGTTTGGCCGGACTCACTGGCCAAACCGCACTCTGGAGAAGTATTCGAATGACCATTTACAGACTGGACGACCTGACACCGTCCATCGCATCCGATGCCTGGATCTCGGGCGAGAGCACGGTCATTGGCGACGTGACGGTTGCTAGCGAGGTCAGCGTCTGGCCTGGCGCCGCAATCCGTGGCGACAACGACAGGATCACGATCGGAAACCGCGTGAACATTCAGGAAGGCGCAATCCTTCACACTGATCCCGGTTTTGTATTGGAGATCGAAGATAACGTCAGCGTCGGACACCAGGCCATGCTGCACGGATGCAAGGTGGGAAAAGGCTCGCTCATCGGCATCCAGGCCGTCGTACTCAACGGGGTAGTGATCGGTCGCGAGTGTCTGATTGGCGCGGGCGCACTTGTGACGTCGGGAACCGTAGTGCCGGACCGCTCGATGGTGTTGGGCGCGCCTGCGAAGGTTACCCGCCAGCTTGCCGATGAAGAAGTTGCCAGGCTCGCCAAGGTTGCCGATGACTATGCAAAACGTGCCGCGCACTACCGCAACGGACTACGTGCCGTTCAGGCGGTGCCTGCCGTCCTTCCAGAATCCGATCAGGCTCGATAATCAAGGCGTGCGAAGATCGCGGACGCCGTGTTCAGTACGGCGTCTAGATAGAAGGACTCAGGTTTGTTGGGATCGAACGCCGATTCCGGACCTGACACATCGATGGTCGCGACGATTCTGCCTGTGCTTTCGTAGACAGGGGCGTTCACTGACGACCCACCCTGCTCGACTATCCCGTGATTGCAACACCAGGCCGCAACATTAAATCAATCTAATTATTGCCAGAATTGCGCGTTACCAGGTGCATATTCAATTTAAACCGGAACAGGAAAAACTTTAGTATGAACATGGATTTCAGCAGGCGGGTCGCAATCGTCACCGGTGCCGGTGGCGGTCTCGGCCGTCAGTACGCGCTGGCGCTCGCGGCACGTGGCGCGAAAGTGGTCGTCAATGATCTGGGTGGGACGGTCGACGGCTCCGGCTTTTCTCCGGCGGCAGCGCAAATGGTCGTCGACGAGATTCGTAGCGCGGGGGGTGATGCAATTGCCAGCGGCGCGTCCGTCACCGATTTCGACGCGATGCAAACGATGGTTGCTGAGGCCGTCGACAAATGGGGGCGCGTCGACATCCTGATCAACAACGCCGGAGTCTTGCGCGACAGTTCATTTGCGAAAATGGCCCTGGAGGATTTCCGATTGGTGATGGACGTACACCTGATGGGAGCAGTGAACTGCACGAAAGCGGTATGGGACATCATGCGGCACAACAGCTACGGAAGGATCGTGATGACCACCTCCTCGTCCGGGCTGTACGGCAACTTCGGACAATCCGGATATAGCGCGGCAAAAATGGCGCTGGTCGGCTTGATGCAGACGCTGTCGATCGAAGGAAGCAAATACAATATCCACGTGAACTCCATCGCACCGACCGCATTTACACGAATGACCGACGGGCTGATGCCCGATATGGAGAAGTTGCTGACGCCCGAATCCGTCGTGCCCGCGATGCTGGTGCTGGCTCACGAAACCGCACCGACGCGAACGATACTTTGCGCGGGTGCCGGCACGTTCGAGGCTGCGCACATTACGATGACGGACGGCATGCACATTGGTGCGGATGTCGACGCGCCCGAACGACTCGCCGGATTGCTCGCCCAGGTGATGGACCGCACGGGTTCGACGGTTCCATTGGCCGCCATCGAACAAGGACGCAATGAAATCGAAAAGGCCAGTGCCGCGATCCGTCGATAGCGCGAACCGGCTGTCCGGCGGCGGGCCCAATCCGGCCAGCTCCCCGGCGGAGCCAACAAAGATCGTCGCGAGCCGACGGCCGCGGGAGGATCGCGGCGTCAGGCTCGCGGCGCCGGTAACAGGGAGGCCCCCGTTACCGGCTGCGAGTCCCCACAAACTCGTTCTTCAAGAACCTTCCAGGCATAACATGAACGCCGGAATCAAAGGTTTCGGTGAAACCCATCTGGTTGTCGCCGATTTTTCGACTTGTCGCGCCACTCGAGCCTTGCCGTCATGGATTGACGCCCAGACCGGATCAGCAGTTCTCTATGTCTGATCTCAGCCTTACGCTTTCATCGTGCTTCCTCCGCGAGTTCCTTGCCGAAACAGAAGTGGAGCCGTCGAGACAACGACGCCTGCTGAAACTTGCCGGTATTTCATCGGTCACGCTGACTGCCGCAAATGGGCGCATCACGGAGGATCAGTTTTCAACGCTCTATCGACTGATTGCTCGCCAGATGAACGACGAAATGCTGAACCTGCTTTCTTCGCCCGTACCCGGCGGCACGAAATGGATGTGGTGGCGCGACCAGGTTCAGATCACATCGAGGTCGTCATTGGCCGTCTCGAGCATTCGGACAACGTTGACGCGACAGTGCAGCCGTGTGTCGCGATGCAGCCGGAGTACTGGCGAAAACGCCTACGCGCGGTGCCGGCACGTCCTGATACATCACGTCAGACCTCACGTCGACGCACGGCATTGCCAAGCCGGCTGGACCGGATCTCACAGAGCGCATTAAAGTTGTTGCCTATTGAAAGGCTTCCCCACACGCCTATCGGGCAACGTATGTTAGTGGACGAGCTGTGGTAGCCGCCTTTTGAGTCCGTCGTCTTGAATCTCCGTGTTGCTTTCGACACCGGTCGTTGCCTGCACGATGCCTCGATTGGCCGCTACAGGGTCGATCACGGTCCTTGGGGACGTCACCCCGAGAACGCATCGCGCAAAGCCGTCAGCACCGTCCATTCGCACCAAATAGCGCTGAAATTTTCCCGCCATCTATCGCTGAAGATAATACGCCTGGATGAGACGGTGGATCTTCTCGAAAACCTAAGTTTTCAAGAAAAAGGAGACTGCATGCCACGCCGTTCGATCCTGTCCGCCGCCGAGCGGGAAAGCCTGCTGACATTGCCCGATACCGAAGTCGAATTGATCCGGCATTACACGTTCAGCGAGACTGACCTGTCGTTGATTCGCCTGCGGCGCGGCAATGCGAACCGGCTGGGGGTTGCTGTGCAATTGTGCTTGCTGCGCTTTCCAGGCCAAGGGCTGCTGCCCGATACCACGGTGCCGGCGTCCCTGCTGCAATGGATTGGCCGGCAACTGCGTACCGATCCGGCGTGCTGGTCAAAGTATGCCGGGCGCGAGGAAACCCGGCGTGAGCATCTGCTTGAGTTGCGCGCATACCTTGGCATGGAACCGTTCGGCTTGACACACTACCGGCAGACCGTCCATGCTGCCACCGAACAGGCCTTGCAGACGGACAAAGGTATCGTGCTGGCTGCCAGTGTCCTCGACTCGCTTCGCCACCGGCACATTATGATCCCGGCGCTGGATGTCATCGAGCGCATTTGCTCCGAAGCCATCACCCGTGCCAATCGGCGCATCTATGCGTCGTTGTCCGAGCCTTTGTTGGACGCGCACCGCCGTCGCCTCGACGACCTGCTGAAACGTCGCGAAAACGGCAAGACGACCTGGCTGGCCTGGCTGCGTCAGTCACCCGTCAAACCGAATTCGCGCCACATGCTCGAACACATCGAACGCCTCAAAGCTTGGCAGGCACTCGAACTGCCCGCCGGCATCGAGCGGCTGGTTCACCAGAACCGGCTGCTCAAGATCGCCCGAGAGGGCGGCCAGATGACGCCTGCCGACCTAGCTAAGTTCGAGCCGCAGCGACGCTACGCCACTCTCGTGGCGCTGACCATCGAGGGCATGGCTACCGTAACCGACGAAATCATCGACCTGCACGACCGCATCCTGGGCAAGCTGTTCAACGCCGCCAAGAACAAGCATCAGCAGCAATTCCAGGCGTCCGGCAAAGCCATCAACGCCAAGGTGCGCCTGTATGGGCGCATCGGCCAGGCGCTGATAGATGCCAAGCAATCTGGCCGTGACCCGTTCGCCGCCATCGAGGCTGTCATGTCCTGGGATGCCTTCGCCGAGAGCGTCACAGAGGCACAGAAGCTCGCTCAGCCCGAGGACTTCGATTTTCTGCACCGTATCGGCGAGAGCTATGCCACCTTGCGCCGCTATGCGCCGGAATTCCTCGACGTGCTCAAGCTGCGGGCCGCGCCCGCCGCCAAAGACGTGCTCGATGGCATTGAGGTGCTCCGCAGCATGAATGCCGACAACGCCCGCAAGGTGCCCGCCGATGCAACGACCGGCTTCATCAAGAAGCGCTGGGAAAAGTTGGTGAAGACCGATACCGGTATCGACCGGCGCTACTACGAGCTGTGTGCCCTGTCTGAGTTGAAAAACTCGCTGCGCTCAGGTGACATCTGGGTGCAAGGGTCGCGCCAGTTCAAGGACTTCGAGGACTACCTGCTGCCAACCGAGAAGTTCGCCAGCCTCAAGCAGTCCAGCGAATTGCCGCTGGCCGTTGCCACCGACTGCGACCAGTACCTGCATGACCGGCTGGCGCTGCTGAAAGCGCAGCTTGCCACGGTCAACCGCATGGCACTGGCCAACGAACTGCCGGACGCCATCATCACCGAGTCCGGCTTGAAGATCACGCCGCTGGATGCCGCGGTGCCCGACAACGCACAGGCGCTGATCGACCAGACGGCCATGATCCTGCCGCACGTCAAGATCACCGAATTGTTGCTCGAAGTCGATGAGTGGACGGGCTTCACCCGTCACTTTCCGCACCTGAAATCGGGCGACTTGGCCAAGGACAAAAATCTCTTGCTGACCACCATTCTGGCCGATGCGATCAATCTGGGCCTGACTAAAATGGCTGAATCGTGCCCCGGCACGACCTACGCCAAGCTCGCGTGGCTGCAAGGCTGGCACATCCGCGACGAAACCTATTCAACGGCGCTGGCGGAGCTGGTGAATGCCCAATTCCGGCACCCGTTCGCCGGGCACTGGGGTGACGGCACTGCGTCCTCATCGGACGGCCAGAACTTCAGAGCAGGTGGCAAAGCAGAAAGCACTGGTCATATCAACCCGAAGTATGGAAGCAGCCCAGGACGGACTTTCTACACCCACATCTCCGACCAGTACGCGCCGTTTCACACCAAGGTGGTCAATGTCGGCGTGCGCGACTCGACCTATGTGCTCGACGGCCTGCTGTACCACGAGTCCGACTTGCGCATTGAGGAACACTACACCGACACGGCTGGCTTCACCGATCATGTCTTCGCCTTGATGCATCTGCTGGGCTTCCGCTTCGCACCGCGCATCCGTGATCTGGGCGACACCAAGCTCTACATCCCCAAGGGCGAAGCCACCTATGACGCCCTCAAGCCGATGATCGGCGGCACGATCAACATCAAGCACGTCCGCACCCATTGGGACGAAATCCTGCGGCTGGCCACCTCGATCAAGCAGGGCACGGTGACGGCCTCGCTGATGCTGCGCAAGCTCGGCAGCTACCCACGCCAGAACGGCCTGGCTGTCGCCTTGCGCGAGCTGGGCCGCATCGAGCGCACGCTGTTCATCTTGGACTGGCTACAAAGCGTGGAACTGCGCCGCCGCGTCCATGCCGGGCTGAACAAGGGCGAGGCCCGCAACGCGCTAGCCCGCGCCGTGTTCTTCAACCGCCTAGGCGAAATCCGTGATCGCAGTTTCGAGCAGCAGCGCTACCGGGCGAGCGGCCTCAATCTGGTGACGGCGGCCATCGTGTTGTGGAACACGGTCTACTTGGAGCGGGCGGCGAATGCGTTGCGTGGTAACGGCAACGGTGTCGATGACGGACTGTTGCAATACCTGTCACCGCTGGGTTGGGAGCACATCAACCTGACCGGCGATTACCTCTGGCGCGGAAGCATCAGGATCGGAGCGGGCAAGTTCAGGCCGCTACGCCCCCTGCAAGCAGCTTAGCGTACGATTTTTTCCGAATTCTGAGCCGACCCCTGAGTCACCAAGCAGATCCATCAGCGTTTTAGCGTTGCGCTGCCCCTGATCTTCCCAGTTGTTATTAAAAATGCACTGTGTGTGCGCGGCGATCGCCGCAAGCGCATTGATCTGATCCGCCAGTTCAGCGAGTTCTTGTTCCGTGTAGTCGTAGTTGAAGCGATCACTGGCGGCACTCGCGCCCTTGATGTTCCATGTCTCATGATTGCGCCCGTGGAGCCTGACGAGCGCCAACTGGTCATTGGTTACTTCCCATACCGAAGGAATGCTGTTGGCGGAGCCTTGTGGCTCGTCGACGACGACATTTACGAGACCGCGTTCGCGTTCGAAGGCGAGGGTTGACGCAGCATGTCTTTCGTCAAACCAGGATTTGTTGCGGAACTCGACGGCCATCGTGTAGCCGGCCATGACGTCAGCGCAGTGCGCGACGTGTTCCAGATCTTTCGGCGCGCTCGTTATCCACGGCGCGAACTGGAAGTGAACTGCACCCAGTTTCCCTGCTGCGCGTAGCGGTTCAATAGCTCCCAGATAACGACGCCAAAGCTCGGCTCGAATGTCGTCCAGCACATCCTTGTAGTAGAGGTTCTTCTTACCATTCTGTGGCAGGGCGGCCTGCATGTGCTTGGGGAACATGTCGCGGCTCGTCTGGTGACCAGTAAAGAGTCTGAACGCCTTTATATTGAAAAGAAAGTCTGCGGGTGTACGCTCGACCCACAGAGCGGAGTTCGAACCGCTAGGCATCGCGTAGTAGCTCGAGTCAACCTCGACGATCGGAAACTGGCTCGCATAAAATCGAAGCCTCGCCTCGGCGCTTGTGCACCCAGGCGGATAGAAGCGCTTGCTCTTGATCAGCGTCGGGTCTGTCCAGGAAGCCGTACCTACACGAATGTTCATCAGAGTCTCCTTGTTCTTCGGTTCAGCAAAAGTCGCGGCTAGCTGTCCGCAGTTCGCCAAGCAGATCCGAGACATCAACCAGGCGTTGAGCTATGAGGTGACGGACCTCTCCCTCTCGTTGCCACACGCCGTACACGGCGAGCAACGATGCGCCGAGCGCCTCGCGCCGGAATTTCTCCAGCACCGATTCCCAAACGATGATGTTGACGGATCCGCTCTCGTCCTCGAGTGTCATGAACATAACGCCGTTGGCCGTGCCCGGCCGCTGCCGCGCGGTCACGATTCCACACGCACGCGCGAGTTGCCCACTACGATATCGCATCAGAGCGCTCGCTGGCATCAGCCGTTTTTCCAGAAGCCGCGGCCGCAGCAGTGCAAGCGGGTGACGGTTCAGCGTCAGTCCGGTGGAGCGGTAGTCACTGACGATGTCTTCTCCTTCGGTCGGAGCCGTGAGCTCCGGCACGTCTTCATCCCGCTCTGTACCGCGCAGCAGGTCACGATCCGGCACGGCAGCTACAGCACTCCATAGCGCCTGCCGGCGGTTCCTGGCGAATGCGGCGAGCGCATTGGCGTCGGCCAGCACCTGCAGATCGTGTCGATCGAGCTGGGCACGGTTAGCGAGATCTGCCACTGTCGCGAACGCCCGAACAGCCCGAGCCACTTCAATACGCGCGGCCACGTCACATCGCATGCCCCGCACCAGCGACAGGCCAAGGCGAACTGGTGCTCGCGTCCCCTCACCCTCGAGCGTCGAATCCCACCCGCTTACTGTGACGTCGACCGGGAGCACGCGGACCTTGTGCCGTTTTGCGTCCTGCACCAGCTGTGACGCCGAGTAGAATCCCATCGGCTGACTGTTGAGCATCGCGCAGAGAAACGCCGCGGGCTCATGCCGCTTCAGCCAGGCGCTGGCGTAGACCAGTAGCGCGAAACTGGCCGCGTGACTCTCTGGGAATCCGTACTCGCCGAAGCCCTGAATCTGCGCAAAGATCGCTTCAGCGAATTCACGGTCGTATCCCCGCTCAAGCATTCCGGTCACGATCCGGTCGTAGTAGTGCTGCAGGCCTCCCTTGCGTTTCCATGCGGCCATTGCTCGCCGCAGCTGATCGGCCTCGCCGGCAGAGAATCCCGCTGCAAGCATGGCGACCTGCATGACCTGTTCCTGGAAGATCGGCACACCAAGCGTGCGCGCTAGTGCTTTCTCGACATCCCGGCTGGGAAACGACACCGGCTCAAGTCCCTGGCGTCGACGCAGATACGGGTGCACCATGCCGCCTTGTACCGGGCCCGGTCGCACAATTGCGACCTCGATCACCAGATCGTAAAACACACGCGGCTGCAGTCGCGGCAGCATGCTCATCTGCGCGCGCGATTCGATCTGGAAAACGCCAACCGTGTCGGCCCGGCAGATCATCTCGTACGTCGCCGGATCCTCGGCCGGTATGTCCTGCAATTCGAACGGCTCGCCGCGTTGTTGCGCGACCAGATCCAGTGTGCGGCGTATGGCCGAGAGCATGCCGAGCGCCAGAATATCGATTTTCAGGAGCCCAAGCGCATCAAGATCGTCTTTGTCCCACTGGACCACACTCCGATCGGCCATCGACGCGTTTTCAATCGGCACCAGCCGCGAGAGCTTGCCGCGCGCGATCACGAAGCCGCCGCTGTGTTGCGAAAGATGTCGGGGAAAGCCCAGCAACTGCATCGCCAGCGTTGCCCACTGCTGGATCAGTGGGGTGGTAGGATCCAGCCCGCTCTCCGCGAAGCGTTTGAGGAGATCCTGACTGGAATCGAACCAGTGGTGAGCCTTCGCCACGCGATCGACGATCAGCGAATCTACGCCGAGGGCTTTGCCCGATTCGCGGATCGCGCTGCGGGGGCGGTAGGTCGTGACGGCCGCTGCGATCGCAGCGCGCGTGCGCGTGTATTTTGTGTAGATGTACTGGATGACTTCTTCGCGCCGCTGGTGTTCGAAATCGACGTCGATGTCGGGAGGCTCACCACGCTCTTTCGAGATAAAGCGCTCGAACAGCATGCTGCTGCGTGCAGGATCGACTTCAGTCACACCAAGGCAATAGCACACTGCCGAGTTGGCGGCCGAACCACGGCCCTGACAGAGAATTCCTGCGTTGCGAGCGAAACGCACGATGTCATACACCGTGAGAAAATACGGTTCGTATTTCAGGTCGCCGATGAGCGCAAGTTCGTGCTCGAGCTGCGCCTGCACATTGTGTGGAATACCCGCTGGGAACCGTCGATGGGCACCGATGTACGTCTCCTTGCGCAAATAGGCCGCGGGTGTGACGCCGTCGGGTACCAGTTCGTCAGGGTATTCGTAGCGCAATTCATCAAGGGAGAACGAACACCTCCCCGCGATATTCAGTGTTTCAGCAAGCGCCTCGCGTGGGTAGAGATTGGCGAGCCGCAGCCTCGACCGCAGGTGCTGTTCCGCGTTTGGAGCGAGATCAAACCCGCAGTCCGCTATCGGGCGGCCAACGCGGATCGCCGTAAGCGTGTCCTGGAGCGGCTTGCGCGAGCGCACATGCATCACGACGTTGCCAGTGGCGACGACCGGCACGTCACAACGACCGGCAACCCTCTCTACACGGTCGCGATGGATATCGTCCATAGCACGCGCAAGCAATGTCAACCCGACCCATGCACGCCCTGGAAACGTCGCTGCAGCCCACTCTGCCTGAGCGCTGAGTCGGCTCTCGTCGGCTGGGAAGTCTGGTAGCACGATCACCAGACAATCCGGAAGACCGCGCAGATGAGAATAGGGCGGATCAGGATGGTCGAAGTCCCGCGGCGTCAGCAAGTACGTGCCCTTGACGGTTCGTGTGCGTCCGAGGGTGATCAGTTCAGACAGGTTGCCGTAGCCTTCGCGATTCTGGGCAATTGCAATCAGGCTGACGGCGCGGGAGCCGTCGGCGTTCGTGAGGTGGAAATGAGCACCAACAAGCAACCTGATTCCCGTCTCTTTCGCCGCGACGTGCGCGCGTACTACACCTGCCAACGAGCATTCGTCTGTGACCGCGATCGCTGTGTAGCCGAGTTGCGCGGCGCGTGTCGCAAGTTCTTCGGCGTGCGAGGCACCACGGAGAAATGAGAAGTTCGAAGAGCACTGCAGCTCGGCATAACCGGGCAGGCCGAATGACATGGTGTCCATGGTCCCTTAGCCGAACAATCCATGCAGATACCAGCGCGCATCCTCGTCATCGCGGCTGCCGACCCTTTCGCGGTAGATCCAGTAGCAAACGAAGTCGTCCGACTCAGCGACAAAATAATCACGCGTGACGAGCTCGCCCGCAAACCACCCTGCCTCGACACGTTCCCCGGGCGATACCATCCGCAGCGGAGTGCCGTAGAAAGGGCGGTGCGCGCGCATGAGCAGTTTCACCGGTTCATCAAGCAGCCACGAAGGCCGCGGCGTGTCCGCGGGTGGAGGCACCCACTTTGCCGCGTCCGCCAACGGCACCCAGCGGGCGGCCGCCTCGGGGCGATGATCGGCGGCCGGAGCCGGGCGCAGCACGTTCTCTGCGCCCAGTCGCGCGACGAGCAGTTCCATCAGCCTCGCGTGGTCGCCTGGCAATCCGCCAGGTTCTGGGAACAGAGAATCGGATGCCGGTGCTGCCACCCGCACGTCGCGCGCTTCAACCCTGATCGCAATCACCGCGGCCGCCAATTCGACGCGAGATAGTCGCTCACGCAGCAGGCGAACGAGATGTTCCTCGCGCCACGTCGGTTCGCCGAGTGCAATGTCGATGGTCGTCGGCGCCATCGCCGAGCGGCCGCGTTCGTGTTCAAGTTGCACCATGAACCGCACGATCGCCAGTTGCTGATTGACCAGCCAGCCTGTCATCTGCACGATCAGCCTACGCGCAGCAAACAGACATGCCTCTGCGTGTTCAATCCTGTCGGGCATCTCGATACGCGCATCAAATGTCGGCGGCAATTCAAGCCACTCGTATAGTTCCGGCGCCGCGCCGGTCGCCCGATCTATCATGTCCAGCAACGAAGCGCCGCACCGCTTTTTGAGGCCAGCGCGAGGCAGACGCATCAGTTCTCCGATCGTCTGGCACCCTATGCCGGTTAGCCAGTCCGCGTATTTGCGAGCCGGCGGCAACATCAGAGCCGGTAGCCTGGACAAGCCACGCAACAGCGATTGTTGGGAAAGAGCGCGGCCGCCCCTTCGGCGCGCCAGCAACCAAGCCCCTTCGCCGGTCGGTGCGACGCTGATGGTCGTCGTCACGCCGATCGCTTCGCCGGCACGCTTCATCCCTCGAATCACCGCGCGAACGCCTCCGAAGAGCCGTAAGCTGGCGGACACGTCGACAAGTACCGTGCTTTCCTCGCCGAGCGTGACTAGCGGCGAAAATTGCATAAGGGCCGTAGCCAAGGCAATGACCGCTTCGTGCTCACGACCGGCATCGCGCTCGAACATTTGCGTGTTAGGCGCAAGGGAAATAACGCCGCCACGCCGCATGCCCGGACGTATGCCGGCCTCGCGCGCCGTCTGGTCGAGCGCAACCACGCGCTCGCGCTCGATGATCGCGAGGCCGTCCCCGGAATCAGGCGACCACTTCGGTCGATACACTTCGAGGCACAGCAGCGGGAGATGGACGCCGATCCACAATTGCATGGCGATTCACGTTCAGGATGGGCGAAGGGAAAAGCGGTACGAAAAGCGGTTCGTCGCGCCGCGGACCACGCCGTTTGACGAACTCAACGCTCACTCCGTGGCGGACAGGGCGCACGCCGAGCCTGAGCGGCGCTGGTGAGGCGTCGTTCGCTGCAGCCAGCGGCCGAATCATGAAAAAAACCGTGTCCGAGTTCTGCGCAGCAAGATGGAGCCGTCGCAGTGATTCCGGCCGAACGTGGCTCTGCCAGAAAATTAACGCCGAGCAAGTCCCCGCCCGCAGCACTTGCTCCGCAGCCCACAGGGCGTCGGCGGTTTGCTTCGTGCGCACTACGGCCATATGCTCGGCTGAGACGCCCCACCAGGCGAGCGCGGACGGCTGCAGCCGGTGTGGAGGCTGAATGAGCATCACCGGGCGGCCGGCGACCGCGTCAAGAGCTGGCTTGAGTAGCCGGACTTCGCCGCAACCCGGTTGCTGGACCAATAAATCGGTCAGTGCTCCACGTGGCCATCCGCCGCCAGGCAGTTCATTTGCCAAAGCGACGTCGCCGCATGGGACGACTCGCGTGTGGCCAGCAGCCAATTGCGAGCCGCGCCACAAGCCAGGATGAATCGACTCTACGTTCTGACAAATCGCCGTCATCGTGCCCTCAGATACTGTATGGATATACAGGCATTGTAGGCGATAACTGGGTGAAGGTGCGGGTCGGCAGGCGACCGTGATGCGGCCCTTTTCAAGAAGGGAACTGCGTGCCCGCGACGATTCACTCCAAGGAGACCGTTGAGGGGACGCAGGATGCCCCCGTGGTCCGATCCCCGGACCGCTGCATGGGCCACTGTGTCCGCCGACACAAGGAAGTGAGGCGACGGTGAATAAATTCACTAGCTATCTAATTGCAGGACCGGAAGCGATTGGTCCAGGCGCCGCGCCAGCGGCACATCAACCTTAATTACGGGTAATACGCATGAAACTGCAATTCCTCCTTCCCATCCTCGCTGCATTCAGCTTGACTTCTGCATCGGCGGCCTTGCAATGTGGCCATGGTGAATCCAAGGTGGTGGTCAAGTACGACACGCTTGGCGGCCTCACGCGTCAGGCGTTCAAGGACATCAGCTTCGACTCGGCCGATTCACGCTCCAACGCTCTTTCTCGCCAGACCGCTCGCCCTATCCCGGCTGGAACTGTCGCTTGCAAGGTCGACGGCGATGGTTTTTTTGACGATGCCGCGCATCTGAACGTGGCCGGTCAGCCGGTCGACTATTGGGTACAGGACCGGGCCGTAACTCCGGCGGATTAAGGTTGTCCGGCGGCTCCACAAAACCGGAAGGACCATCGCAAGGTGGTCCTTTTTTAGTCCGGGCTTGACAGAAAGCTCACCTCCCGCACGGCCGAGGTGCTGCTCCCAGTCAACGGCCAGAAAAAACTACAAATGAGGTGTCGTGTCTGGACCATATCCTGATAGGTCCAGACTTGAACTTAAGGCGCTTTTCCAGAAAGAGGGTCCCGGGACGGAGCAGCACACACCGCGGAAACTGAAATATTCCCGGCGCTCCGCCGGGGTAATGAAAACCCCCGAACGCGCGTGAGCGAAGTCAACAACGAGGCGTAGACAAAGAGGGGCGTCCGGTATCCACAGCGCGTGTGTGCTGCACGAGAGAAACAACTCCATGATGGCACCCCAATCCGTAGAAAAGTGGCGTACTTTCGTGTCAGTTCGGCGAATCACCCCGGGGGCAGACTGGGTTATCCTGCAAGCCTTTCAGGTTCTGGCCTCTACCTCGAGATTTTGCCAGGACACTCAGCCGACGCTCCCTTTCGGACGCGCCGGCTTTTTTTTACGCGTCGTCACTCGTGTGGTGGCAACACGCTTCCATGCCGCGTCATTCGCGTCTAGTGCAAACTCCGTCGCTCGTGAGGGCACCGGAGCATCACCGCCTCGTGCAGCACGGATCGTGGCAGCGCCCTTGCGGTCGTTGCATCGACCACGCCGTGCGCGCGCGTCGTCATCCTCGATCGAAGCCGCCGCCCACCGCGACGACTTGCCGCCAATGCATGCGAGGCTCAGCGAATGCTTTTGCGATCCGGTATTCACTTTTATATCCATTCCGCATTAATTCAATTTCCGTTTTCAATTCCTGACAATTATCTGATTGCTTTGGCCGTATCGTCATACGTAAAATCGCGCGAGAAAACAGAAATAATCGAGAGGCGGTATGAGCACGCAGGACATAATCGGGGCAATAACGGGCGGACTGTCGCAGCAGGGCCGTCTTTTAAAACTGGATACTCCGGCTGGCAACAACGTATTGTTGCCCCACCGTGTCACCGGGCGCTCGCGGATCGGCCGCGATTATTTCTTGCTGCTCGACTGCGTATCTACCTCGGGCGACGTGCAGCTCAAAACGCTGATCTCCCAAGCCGTTACCCTCTGGATCCAACAGACTGATGGGTCTTATCTGCCACATCACGGCTATGTGCACACCGCTCGCCGGCTGGGAGCAGACGGAAATCTTGCAAGCTACCAGTTGGGCTTTTCCTCGTGGATGCACTTCCTGAAGTTCCGCCGCGACCAGCGACACTGGCAGGACAAGGCAGTGGACGAGGTCATCTCGGACGTGTTCAACCAGCACCCGCAGGCCAAGGGAATGTACCGTTTCGCGCTGTCGAAGCCGCTGCCGACGCGCTCATATTGCAGGCAGGACGAGACCGACTGGAACTTCGTGCACAGGCTCCTGGAGTCTGAAGGCCTGTTTGGAATCTGGCAGCAGGCAGCCGACGGCAAATCGCACACACTGGTCATCACTGACCGCCTCGAAACGCTCGAACCGCTCTCGCCCGCAATGGTCACGTTTTATCGTGCAGGCGTGAGCAATGAGGCCGACGCACTCACCCAGTGGTCAGGCACACGGACACTGCAATCCGTGATGCTGTCGACGCGTACTTTCGACTATAAGAGTCCTTCGACGCCCTCCAATCCGAAAGGGACGTCGGTTCCCACGATGGAGAATCAGGGAGCGTTGCCCTCGCAAACAGAAGTCTATGAATACACCGGCGGCTATACGTATCCGGAACAGGAACGTGGTGATCACCTGTCGAAGATTCGCATGGAGGAATGGGAGTCGCAGGCCAAGCGCTTTCACGGCGTGGGCAGCCTGCGCGCGATGGACGCGGGCCGTCGCTTCACGCTGACCGGCCATCCGGAGCACGATCAGGACGCCGCGGACCAGCGCGAATTCGCAACCATCGAGGTTGAGTGGGCCATCGAGAACAATCTTCCGCTCTCCGGGCACGACGCGAATTACCCGCACAGCCTGAACAATCAGATCGCACAGGCCCGCGCCGACGATCCTGGCCAGGTGTTCTCCGTGAAGCAAGCGGACGGCTCCACGGGGTTCTATCGGGTCACCATCGAAGCGCAGCGTACGAAGGTGCCCTATCGCAGCCCGTTCGATCATCGCAAGCCCGAAGCGAAGCTGGAATCGGCGATCGTTGCGGGCCCGAAGGGCGAGGAATGCTACACCGATGAACTGAACCGGGTGAAGGTGCTCTTCATCTGGGACCGGCAAAGCGAAGGCGACGAGCGTGCATCGTGCTGGGTGCGCGTCGCGCAGTCCGATACCGGCGATGGATGTGGTGGCGTCCACATGCCGCGCGCGGGCGAAGAACTCCTGATCGGTCACATCGGCAATGACATCGACCGCCCGATTGCGCTTCATCGCGTGTACAACGGCGCGGCGAAACCGCAGTGGCATTCGAACGGCCTGCTTTCCGGCTATCAGTCCCGGGAGTACGGCGGTGGCGGCGGCTATAACCAGCACGTCATGGATGATTCCACGGGGCAGCCTCGCATGCGGATCATGAGCAGCCACGGCATGAGCGGTCTCCATCTCGGCTACCAGATCGTCCAGGACGGTAATTCACGCGGCGCGTACACCGGCAGCGGGTTCACCCTGCGCACCGACAATGCAGGTGCCGTCCATGCGGGCGAGGGACTGTATTTCAGCACACATCAAATCAGCGCCGACGGTCAGCCGCTCGATACCACCGCGCCGCGCGAGATCCTGGCGCGTGCGGATCTGCTGGTCGAGTCGTTGTCCTCCGCAAGTTCGACCGCCAAGGCCGAGGATATGAAGCCTGGCCGCGAAGCGCTTTCACAGTTTGCGAAGGCGACTCAGCACAGCAAGGCGGGCGTGGCCAAAGGCGGTAATACGGCAGGCGGTGGGACAGGAAACGCCAATGCCTTTGCCAAACCTGTCATGCTCGCATCGAGTCCAGAGAGCATGGGCTTTACCACGCACGCGTCGGCGCAGATGGTAGCGGACGAGCATCTGAATTTCGTCAGCGGCAAGGACACGTACTGGGCCGTGGGCAAATCGCTGGTTGCGAGCGTCGCAGAAAAAATCAGCGTGTTCGTCCAAAGTGCCGGTATGAAACTGATCGCCGGGAAAGGTGCGATCGACATCCAGGCGCTCACAGATCAGCTGCGATTACTCTCCGAACTCGGCCTGACGCTCAAGAGCAATAACGGCAGCATCGAGATCGACGCGAAGAC
Organism: Paraburkholderia sp. SECH4; assembly: GCF_030511745.1. NCBI lineage: Bacteria > Pseudomonadati > Pseudomonadota > Betaproteobacteria > Burkholderiales > Burkholderiaceae > Paraburkholderia > Paraburkholderia sp. SECH4. The sequence goes on along the minus strand of NZ_JALOCP010000029.1, from coordinate 18,364 downwards.
CGAGTTGATGCTCAAGTGCGGGGGCTCATACATCCGTATTACCCCCGAAGGAATTGAGGACGGCACGCGCGGTGCACGCACGATCAAGTCGGCGTCGTTCAGCCGGCAGGGCCCGAGTTCGGTGGCGGAGCATATGAATAGCCTCGAGAAGCCGGCGTTCAACGATAAGTATCTCTTGCGCGACCGGATCACCGGCGACCCGCTCAAGAACCACCCTTACGAGATCGTGCGTGGGGATGGCACACGCCTGAGCGGAGTCACGGACGAGCTGGGCCATACGGTCGAGCAGAAAAGCAACGATATCGAAACCGTGGTGATCCGGGCGCTGCGGCCTGGCACGAGCAAAGCATAAGCGAGAATCCATGAGCGAAAATCAGCCCGACAATTCGGGTACGCAGGGCCAGACGTCCGGCGACGACGATGCCGAACAGGAAGTCGTCCGCCTCGCGTCGCAGACCGATGAGGACGGCCACTCTTCCGCCCAGGCGCCCTTGACGCCGGCCGACGACACCCGCGCCAAGGAGACCTTGCACGATCTGCGCCCCATCATTCCCGTCATTTTCATACCGGGCGTGATGGGCTCGCCACTGGCCGCCAAGGACAGTGGCGACGCGGCATGGTCCGCACCAAATACAGACACGATAGGTGCATCACTCGGCGCGTTGTGTTCACTCATCGCTGGATGGTTTCGCAGCGCGTCGTCGCGCGAAACACTTTTCGATCCCGAGAGTGTCATGGTGACGCCGCTCGGTCCGATCGTCGACCTTGGGGAGAAAGACCCGATTACCGAGAAGGAGGCGCGACGCCGCGGCTGGGGTTCGGTCTATAGGACCGGCTATCAACCTGTCCTGCTTTGGCTCGAGCAACAGTTGAACAACCCGATGCTGCTCGGCAAGCCAGAAGGCGCGTGGATCGACCCCGATCCCGAGGGCGAGAAATGGGCACTCCATCCCGTGCTAGGCACCGATCCGAAAACCTACGGCGCCATTGCTGCAGCAGGAAAAGGCCAGGTGATCGCACCGGACTCCGCGGAATTCAAGAAATTCGCCAAGTTTCGCTATCGCGTCTATGCGATTGGATACAACTGGCTGCAGTCGAACGACCTTTCGGGGCGTGATGTGGTGAATGGTCTGGACGTCCCCGATCCGCAGACAAAGAAGACGACACGGCTGATGGGCGTCACCGAGATCTGCAAGGAAAACGATACGGGCAAGGCCATTATTCTGACGCACTCGATGGGTGGACTGGTGGCCCGCTTCGCGGTGTTAAACCATGAGCTCGAAGGTCTTGCGCACGGCGTATTTCATGGATGTCAACCGGCCACCGGTGCTCCTCTGGCCGCAAAGCGTTTCAAGACAGGCGGCAGTCCCGAAGGCGGTATGAATGGTTTCATCAATGGCAGTCTGCTGGGGCGCGATGCGGACGAGTTCATGGCGGTGATGGCGAACGCGCCGGGACCGATGGAGCTGACGCCGATGCCGGATTATCACAATGGCGCGCCGTGGTGGATTTTTGCGCGGCCCGACGGACAGGTGGTCATGCAGTTCCCGGAGCACGGCGATCCGTATAACGATTTGTATGTGAATTCCAAGTGGTACGGTTTGCAGCCGCCCGACAAACAGCTCGATCCGGCTGGGATCGTCAAGACGCGGCTCAATGCAGGCGGGCTTCAGACAAGCCTATCGGATTACTATCGATCGACTATGGAGACCGTTGTAAAAAACCAGAGCCATTTGAAGAATCATTACCATGGCAAGACATATGTAGCCTACGGCGAGGGTGGCCTCGACTTCAGGTCACCACAGTCGGGCACGACGACAGAGGCCAACGACACGAGCAAGCCTGGCATCGAAAAAGGAGACCCGACGAAGAATCTGTTGACGTGGGGTAACGCAATCTGGACTGGAGATGTGCCTTCGGACGTGCAGGCGCCTGAACTTCAGGCCGCAAAGTTGCTGCACGACTCGGGCAAGGGCGAAATCCGCGTGCTTCTGGAACAACGCAATCTGAGTGTCACGTTCAGCGTCCAGAAGACAAATACGTTGCCGGACGTGAATGCCAAGACTGACTGGTCACAGGTGGCAACCAAGACGGGAATCATCCGTGGCGACGGTACGGTGCCGGTGTGGTCGGCCGATGCGCAGGCGCGCGGGTTGAAGCCTGAGGTGCCTGGCGATCCGGCCAAAGGAGTTCAGATGGCGTTCGTGCAGGGCGGATACCAGCACATGACCAGCTACGCGCACCCATGGACTCACTGGGCGATACTTTACAGTGTGGTCCAGATCGTCAACGACATCTAGGTGCCGGGAACATGTTAATGGTTCGCCTCTTTCGCTCCCTCATTCTGCTGGCAGGTCTTTGCGCCTGCTCTCTTGCGCTTTCCGTGGAACCAACGATGAACAATCCGCTGCTGTCCAAAGTGCGCCCGTGGTGCATCGGCCGCCTCGTATTCGACCGGCCCGCGTCGAGCGAGATTTCGAATCAACATTATGCGTACAGGGGAGACAAACTCGAAACAACTCACAATGTCTCACTTGATGTCTATCGCACCCAAGTCGAGGCCCGGGAGAACGAGTTGCGTACGAAGCAACGCTATAACCCCGTCAACCTGGATGAGAAAACCGGGAAGGCCTGGCTCGAGAAGGCATTTTCTCCGGTCAACGATTCGCGGTTTTTTATCTACCAGGAAGGCGTGGCGAAAGTCGAGATGCCTTTCAGAACGGATGGCTACCTCTTTGCGGACCACACACTCTTTCATACCGCCGGCCTCATGGGAGCGTCTGCTCTTGGCAACTCGGAGAATATCTACAGCGACACCTACAGGCGCATCAAGGCGCGAGACAACTGGACAGTGCCGACGGAGTCCGGGTTTTGCTTCGACGGCGGGATCGTCACCGGATCGTCGACCTACACGGAAGAAGTCAGCCAGTCGTTTGCGCTGATGCCGGGCCGACCTGCGCTGCTCCTGATCAAGATGCGAGATGCGGTCGAGCAGGATCAAGGTCAACCGCTCACCAAGAATCTGTCCGAGCTTCGCGCACAACTCGATCGAATGCCTGGCAGCTATCGCATCGTGCGCAAGGGCAAGCGCGTGGTGGCCGGCATGGACGCCGAAGAGGTCCTGTTTGCGCTTCAGGACGGCCCGATTACGGTCTACCGTTTCTATCTGCTGGCACCGGGCAATCCTGCCACGCTTGCGCAACCGCATACCTCGGTTGAACTGCTGCTTGGCACGTCTTCACGGAGCGACCTGCCGCCTGATCAGGCAACGTCGCCGGTCGATGAGGCGGGAGCGCTGCAGGTATGGGACGCCCTGCTGAATAGCCTGCGGCAGCGACCGGGTGCAGTGTAGGAGCGCACGATGCGGCGTTACGACATTGTGAAAGGCGACAAAACGACGGTGGGTGGCATCGTGCAGGGTGGTGACGGTAACGACCTGCTCGGCGGGCGCGAGCAGGCCTACGAAACTGATCCCGTCCTGTGCCCGGTCTGCAAGACCGTTGGGTTGATCAAGTGCGAGGGCGCGCGCATTTCAACGACAGGACCGGACGGCCGGCAGGCGGCTCTGAGCGACGATCTGTGTGTCTGTCTGTGCACACCGCATCCGCGTCTTGTGCCGTCGCAAACGACGTCTTACGTTGACGTGTAGGCGCCGCTGCACGCTGACGCAGCGAGCCGATAACGAATACCAAGGAGGGTGATGTGATGAGGAAGCGAATATTCAGTCTGATGCTGCTGCTGGCGATCGTGGCAACTATGGCGGGTTGCGCGTCGCTAAAATGCATTCCGACGTGCTGACTGATGGCCACGAAAGTGATTCGGGTTGCGGTGCTGCTACTGGTGGCCAGCGTGTCGGGTTGTGCGATGTTTACCTGTAATGCCCCTCCGGTGTGTTGATTGCGCGCGAGACCCCCGGAATTCGATTATGGAACCGGACGTCGTCGCAGCGCCATTTCCCCGACGCATGTCGCCCCCGTACCCCCTGCAGCCTATACCGGAACCGGGACTGATCGGTTGACCTCGTGTCGCAACCCTGTCACGTGGCGGGCTGATCTTCACGGTTGGGGGATGCGCGCTTTTAGCCTTCTGGTTGTTTCGCTGCGGTATCAAGTGGTGTATAGTTAGGCATCGATTGATACCTTTCGGAGCATTCCATGGTTATCGTTTCACCCGCCAGAATTGCGTCAGTCATGGCGTTGACGCCATTGCCGACATCGTTTGCGGAGCTGGATGACCGAGTCCGGGGTGGGCTCCCGAAGTCGGCGTTGCGCGCCAGTGTCGAGCATGTCACCCGAACGTCTGACGAGCGTCGCAGCCTGCTTTTTCGCATCGTCCCGGAAGCCACTTTCAAGCGCCGGCGCGAACTGCTGAGCCCGGATGAATCCGAGAAGGCAGAGCGGCTTGCACGCATCTTCGCCACCGCGGAATACGTGTGGGATTCGGAGGCTGACGCCCGCGAATTCCTGAACGCCCCGCATCCGCTGCTGGACGGCCGTACACCGCTCGACGTGTCGATGACGGAATTGGGTGCGCGGCGAGTCGAAGAACTGCTCTGGAAGCTGTTCTACGGGATTCCTGCGTAATGCGGATTTACCGAATCGCAGACCGTCGCCATCCCATCTGGAACGGCACCGGCGCCATGCTGGTCGGTGGCCGGTTCAACAGCCCCGGCCGCGCTGTGATCTACGGGGCAACCACGTTCGCCGGGGCAATGCTTGAGGTGCTCGTCCACGCGCGGATCGGCAAGGTGCCACGTACGCACGTCGTTGTCGCAGCAGACGTTCCGGACGAAATTCCGGTAGAGCGAGCACTGGAGGCCGTCCTGCCGGCAGGATGGGACGGGCCGAATATCGATCTGGCACGAGACTTTGGTGATCGCTGGATCGCAGAAGCACGCAGCGCTATCCTGCTTGTGCCATCGGTCGTCGCGCGGGAAGAATGGAACGTGCTAGTCAATCCTGCGCATCCGCAGGCTGCGCGCATCGCCGTGGGTGAGGCTCGTCCCGTGGTGTGGGACGAACGACTCTTCAAGAGTCCAGGATAGCCCTAGGCCGAGGGACCGCGAGCAGGGCAAAAAGTTAGCGCTCGACTACACAGAAAACAGAAGCAGGACTCGACTATGGAACGCGAAGAAGCCAGGGAAATTCTCAGCATGTTGGCCAAGGGTATCTCGCCGGTGACCGGAGAAATCCTCGCCACTGAGAGCCCGTTCAACGAGCCGAAGGTGATCCGCGCGCTAATCGTCGCACTTGAGCAGTTCCCCGCAGCATCGCGCGCAGCGGCATCCGAACGCAAGCTGCCAGCACAAGCCGGGAAGTCGTGGCCTCCGGAAGAGGATAAGCGGTTGCTCGAGGCGTTTGACGCAGGGGTGAAGCCGAACGCGCTCGCCGAGATACACGGCCGAACACGGGGAGCAATTGACTCGCGGCTAACGAAGCTCGGCCGCCTGACATCCGGGAAGGCTTTGCCAGTGGCTGCGAAGTAGAGGAGCTGGGGCCACGCACGAGAGCGCGTGCGGAATAGGGCATCGGGAAACTAACGGAAATTAAGTGATGCGCGAAGCCCGTGAACTGTTCGTCGAACTCATACCAGCAAGCGCATGGTTCTCAAACCTTCGCTCGGAGTTGACTCCGGACGAATGGAAGATGGTAAAGACGGCCGCGTATCGCGCCGCGAACTATCGGTGCCAGAAATGCGGGGGCCGTGGGCCCAAACATCCGGTCGAATGTCATGAAAGGTGGCATTTCGACAGGCACTCTGGCCTGCAAACACTGCTCGGTACAATCGCCCTGTGTCCGGATTGTCACGAGGCAACCCATTTCGGGTTTGCGCGGGTCAGGGGCCGCGCTGCGGCCGCGCGCGCGACGCTGATGCGGGTGAACGGATGGGGGCGGCTGGAAACGGATGCCCATATCGGCGAGTCAATGGAAGCCTGGAAACAGCTCAGTGCGATCAGTTGGAGACTGGATGCCCGTTGGCTGCTTGAAAAATTTCCTGATCTGTCGACAGCCACACGCACCAAGATTCTGGATCACGCCGCGGGAAGCATGCTCGCCGAAGGATTGAGCGTTCGCACAGGAGCGCGAGTGCGAGTGAGAGACGAGCCCACCTCGGGCCCCACGCTGTCGATAGCAGCTCGTCTGTGTCGGTTTCTTTATGGGCTGTGGGGAGTCAGTAATGACCACGCGGATCCAGCCTGAGAGGTCAGCTTTTCGTATGTAATATCTGACGGAGTCCTGATATCTCGTGGCATACCCCCCGCGTGCTTCAACATCGATTGCAGGGGTTTCAGTGAACACCGCTGCTGCGATATACTAACAAGGCACCCCAAACAAAGGGTGCCGGGTTTGGCGACCCGATTCATACAAGCGCACGGCCGCGCATGCGGCTTTTTTTTGTGCGTATTGCCTCTGCGCGCCGCTTTCTATGGGCGGGCCCTGGTAGGGAGACCTCACGGTCTGCCGGCTGCTTGTGTGACCGGTTCGCCAACCCTGCCATGCGCCCGCTCACCTCGTTTGGCGATGAGAAGCCGGGTAACGCTCACACAAGAGGCCGCACCGTGCACCCAAATTCAACCAGGTTTCCCCACTCCCTTTTTCCGTCTCCTGCCCTGTGCCTCGTTCCGGCCAGTATCGCGTCAGATCGGGTACATCCCGCGGCTCTACATGGCGATTCGATCGGTTGTCCGTCGACCGCACAGCGCGCGGCCTCATCGCTGCGGTGGTGGGCGACGGGACTGGCATTAACGGCGACGGCCACGTCTGCCTGCGTTTCGATGATTTCAGCCTGGGAGCGTGGCGGACAGCTTGCCGAACGCCTGGTCTGGGTGGGTATTGGAATGGTTCTTCTTCTGAGCGCTCATCTGCTGCCAGCTCTGGCCAGATCCGTCTCGGTTGCGCTGCGCATCCCGACGCTATTGCTGTGGCTCTGTGCGATGCTCGCAACCGGGTACGGTCACGCGACGTTCTTCATTTCAGCGCAGCACCACGCGGGCGAGATCCGGGCAGCAAGAATCGACGCGCCGACTCCGCCCGCCATGGCTACCACCGGGTCCGGCGCTAACCCCGCGTCGATCGCGGCTGAACGTGCGAAGGCTATAGCAGAGCTGGCCACGGCCAGGGCGCAGAAATGTGTCGATCGCTGCAACGCGCTGTCGTTGCGGCGAGTGCTGCTGTCGAGCCGTCTCGATTCGCTGAACGTCGCATTCGGTGAAGCCCGGCGTCTTGAGCAATCGGCCGATCGGCTGAATGCGGCCCGGGACCGCCTGGCGTTGTCACGTACGGAAGCGCTGACCGATCCGGTGACCGCGCGCGTTGCGCAACTGCTCGGCACCTCGCCGGACAAAGTCGACGTCGCGGTCGCGATGGCGTTCGGAGCCATGCTGGAGTTTGTCGCCTGCCTGAGCTGGCTACTCGCACTTCAGGAAAACCAGAGCAGCAATCAGCCGGTAGCGACAGCTAGTAACGCCATAGTAGCGAAGGGTAACGGTGCAGGTCGCGACAGTAGTGGCCAGATTGTTGCGCCGAATAAGGCGGGTTTGCCGAGTCATGCCGGCGATACTGCCAGTCACGCGACGGTAGCAGCACGTAACAATGACAGCCTTCTGCCGCAAACCCGTGACCAGAATGTAACGATGCTCGTAGCCAGAACCGTAAGCGCCGATCTCGCGCGGCTAGCAGAAGAATTTGCAGCGGGTCGCAATCGCGGGACGGTTGCCGAGATCCGGAAGCTCTTTCGTTGCTCACAGGCTAAGGCGATGACACTGCGCAAGCAGCTGGCCGAAGCAACGCGGCAGGAACCGCACGCAGCCTGATCGGCGCCTTCGTACTGTCTGATTGACCACCACACGACCGGGGGTGAGCCTATCGGTGCGTTTCGCGCGGCCGGCACGCGGTTAGGGGTCTCGGCAGCAGGCGGCCTGTACTTCGCGATTGCGTTCGCAACCACCTGGCTGGTCATCGCTGCTCCGCGCCGGCACGAGTGTCGCACCCGCGTCCGCCTCTTTCCCGTGACGCAAAAACCGGGCGCCGACCCTCAGTCGGCTGGTTCAGCTGGCGGTGCATCGAGCGCCCACGTCTGCAGCGACGGCCGAAGCGTGAAACGGGGCTGATGAAACCAGTCCTCCAGATTTTCCTCGAGCTGACCGACGAACCACTGGTCGACGGCAAACGGCTGATCGAGTCCGTCAGGTTCATCGGCGTTCAGGAAAACGCCGCGTAACTCGTTGCCGGCGAGATACAGGACCGCCCCATCCGCCACGTCGGCCGTCGTTGAGGGTGGCTGATCGCGCAGCAGCATGCGCAGATCGGATACGGTCTGCTCGAAGGTCCGTTCCATGCGGTTTCTCCTGGGTGCAGGTAGTCGGGCGCATCGTTCGTGCCATGCCGGGGCCGGCGCGCTGGCCAGGTGGCCGCGCTGGGGCTCCAGCCCGACTTGCCCCGTATTCTGACTCTTTCGACGTGCAGGGTGCGGTTTTTCCGCTCCGTTTCACCTGTCGATACTGGCGGGTGGCATGCACTGTGCCGGATTCCGTGACCGTCACCCGGCGCGCCTGGGCCGGAGTCACCCGCGTCGCGGCGTTTGCCTATACGACTGGTCTGGTCCGCACGCGGTGCGGGGACACACTGGAATCTGACCATGCTCTATCTCCTCTACATCGTCACCACCTCTGTACTGCTGGCTCTCGCCGTCTACCGGCGCAACGCCGTCCTGTACGTGGCCGCCGCGGTTGCGTGCGGGATGCTGGGCAGGCTCTGCCTGGACCTCTGTATCGCGCACGGCGCGGGCGTGCTGCACGCCGGCTGGGCATTCGTGTTCGGCGTGCAGCCCTGATGACCGGGCGGGCCCGAAATAGCCGCACCCCGCCCGCCCGTTTCCCGAGGAAGCCAGCGTTGACGCGCCTCTCAGAGCGGTTTTGCCGCTCTGGTCCGTAAACCTCCTCGTAACAGGCTGCTAAAACGCAGTCATTACACGGCGGTCGCATGAGATGGCCGCTCAAGGTTAGAAGCGGAAAGCCGTTATATGGAAGCAGGTCGTGTGTGCGCTATCATGGTACGCAGCGCGTATCAAACTTAAAGGCAATGTTGAACTCCAATCAGCAGGATTTCTTGAAGGCGGCGAAGGATCAACTCGGGATGACGTGGGATGAGCTTGCAACGGCATCCGGCATCAATCCGCGCGCGCTGAAAACGTACCGAATGCCAGACACGTCAAAAGACTTTCGGCCGCTTCCTGACTTGGCGCGAGCGGCTGTTGTTCGGCTTCTTGAAGTACCAACAAAAAGGCAAAAGTAAGGTTTGACATGGTACGCAGCGCGTACCATACTGCCCGTATATTTCAATATCGGAAAAGCGGTTTCATTCAAAACAAGAAAGCACGGGAGCAAACGATGATGACTTTTACTTTTGTAGTTTTTGCGGTTGTCGCAATGGCCTATTTCATGGGCTATCCACGGGTCAGCGCGGCTATCGCTGGCGTCTCTGCTGTCGGACTGGTCGCCTATCGCACCGTCGTTCTCAGCGAGCCGCTGCGCGACTTTGGAACAGACTTGCTGGTCGCGATTGTCTCGGGCGTCATGGCGTTTGCGGTCGCCGTTAGGTCAGGCCGCAGCAAACGCACTGCATAACGCAACGGAAAAGCAATGAAAATTCTCTTGCTCGGTCGAGGATGGACGCGTCTCGGGATTGTTTGTTCGCTTTCGTGGGTTCTCGCTGTCGCGGTCTTCGCGGCTTTTCAGTACTTCACATTGGCCCATCAACATGCCGGGTGGGAGGATGCCGTGCCTGGGTGGTGGCAAGTACGAAATCTGCTGGCGGTATGCAGTGCTACTCCCGAAGTACGAATCTCTTCTTGTTCACTGGACGTTGGTCGTGTCGCTGCGCTGACCATCGGACCAGTTGTATTGGGGTGGACGATCACCATCGTGTCGACGGTCGCCTTTCGTTGGGTTAGGGGTGGTTTCCTTTCGGACAAGACTCGGGTATAGCGTCACGAACGTATTGGAAAAGCGGCGGTTGCCGCGCGACAAGGAAAACAATGGACCTTAGAGGCTACATAGAATTGATCGCCGCGGCCACGATTCCACTAGGATTCGGTGCCGTGATGGCGCATCGTTTCGTCGGGAAGAAGTCAATCGGTGCGCGTGTGATTCAGTTGACTGCTGTAGTGATGCTGATACCGGTGATTCTAATTCTCGCGCTCGAAAAGATTCTTGATGGGGCGACACTCGGTACGTTGATCGGCGGAATTGTCGGCTATCTGCTTTCTGGCATCTCGGAGTACGATCGCGGTCGCGGTAACGATGGACCGTAGCATTGCAAAGGAAAAGAAAACCACATGCGGAAGAACGTGGCTACAAAGACAATCGGGCTGTGCAGCATAGCTTTGGCGCTAGCTGCTTGCACCGACACCGGCCCGATCAAAATTGGCCCGGACACTTACACTATCTCGACGCGGGTGCCACTCGGCGGACCGGCGTCGGCGAAGGGGCAAGCGCTGCAGGAAGCCACCGCATACTGCTCTACGCAAGGCAGAGAAATACTGCTCCAACATGAGCAATCGAGCGAATGTGCGCTGCATGGCGGCTGTGGCGAGGCCGAAATCGAGTTCTATTGCCTTCAGGCCGGAGACCCAATGCTTAAGCGCCCGGCATTAAGGGCCGAGCCCAATCAGCGTATCGAGGTCGATCAGAAGTAGAAGGCCACGAATAGGAAAAGGCAGACGGACATGAGCAAGTTGAAAACACTTTTCTTGGCCGCTGTTGTCGGGACGAGTGTATCCGTTAGCGCACACGCGGCACCTGGCGAACGCGGCACTCAAATCGGGTGGAAGGTGCATCAACCGGCGCGGTTCATGGTATCCGGCATTCTGCGGAAAGATGGATCGACCGAGGAACAGTTGTATCACGTGATTGTGGAAGCGCCGACCGAAAAGGTCGCTGTCGATACCTACATCGCGTCCGCTTTGGCCTCGCACCCTGGTTACAAGCTCGTTGGCACACTGGCGACGCCCGTTCCGCCCGCTGGATCGTGCGAAAACAACATCTGAAACGGAAAAGAGCTCGCGCGGGTCGCGCGGGCCAAACAGGAAACCAAAGAAAATCATGCTCTCTCGTAAATCGAAGTTTTGGGCTCGTGTGGGCGCAATTAGCGTGGTTTTAGCAATCGCGACTGCGATCATTACCGGTTGGCTGGTGTTCCTTGGCGCGGATCAACTGCTTGCGGTTTTTATGCTCCCAGCCTTCGTCTTCGCCTGTGCGCTAGTTGCATTTTCAATCGTTTCGCGGGGCGCTCTCTACGGGTGGTTCGAGCGCGTCTCGGGGCTCTCTGAGACAACGGAAAAGTTTGTTCGTTGAACGCGGGAAAATAAACAAATGAAGCTACGGGACTTGTTTGATAGCAGCGGCAAAGAGTTTGTCGCCAAAATCTCCATCAACATGGATGACGTTGAACCGGAGGATCGAAATGAAATTGCAGGCATGCTTCGCGGATTGATGTGTGCGGTTGATGGCTGGGGACGCATCAGCGGTCTCACAAACGATCTCTTTGAGGATGATGGTTCGGTGATCGTGACGTTCTCAAGCGTCGAAAAGGCCCAGTACTTCAGAGAGTGCGTTCACCGCTACTTTGACGAAACCATCCTCGAAGCTCTGCGCGTGAGGCGTCTTGTTCGCAAGGCCAATCGATAGGAAAAGATCATGGGCGAAGCAGCAGCCATTTCGGCTGAATCGAATCATGTGAACGAACAATAGAGTTCGACACAAGACAATAGACCTTGACACACAACAATAGAGTTTGACACAAGCTCGGTGGCCCTGGCAGATGGGAGGCGCCGGGCACGACCGGCGACAACCGGCAGCACGCGGCCAGGAGCGGACCTTAAGCAACAATTACGCGTGCATACCGCCTGACCATACGACGGCCAACGAAATGCAACAGATATGAATGGAAACGGCAATGCGATCTGAACAAACGATCTTCGATGAGCTGGCAGGTATTTGCACATCGCCGGGCTACGTGCATGCCGTTGCCTACCTCTGCTCGCGCGACAACCTGATCCGGTACTCAGGCGAGATGAAGGCGGAGGACATGCAGCACCTCTTTTCGAAGAGTCGCCTCATCCGCACCGAGACTTCGACCCTCATCGGACTCATGCTCAAGAGCGAGATCGACTACGCTATTCCGGCGCCGCAAGTCCTTGAGAAGTACATCGAATCTACGGAATCCCTGCTGGAGGAGATCCACCACGCGATGTCGGCTTCCGTCTGGCAGGACATTGATCCGGCAAAGATCGCCGAGACAGACTTCAACCCTTTCACCAACGGCGCCGCGCTGCGCGAGCCGATCTTCTATGGCGGCGAATCCGCGTACAGCTTTCAGTACCGCGACTTTTCCCCAGCAAAGTACGCGATCGACGATCCTTGGCTCGTCGCGAACAAGGGGTTCTCGATCCAAGATGCTCGCAACGTGTGCTTTGCTGTTTCGCGCTTGCAGGAAGAAAAGGCAATCAATGTCCTTCAGGCCATGCGCGGCGCGCCCCAAGGGTCTTGGACATTCCTGCCCGGCAATACGTTCTCAGCGCAGGAGATTGCAGACTACGGGCACATCGACCCGGGAATCGTTGACAAGGTCCTGTCGGCGTTCGCTGTCCCAAAGGGCGAACGCAACGGGCAGTTCAAGGCGCTGCACGATTTCAACATCGCCAACGCCAGTCCGCTTATCCGTACACCCGATGGCAAATACCTTCTCTTCCACATCTACAGTCTGGCTGAAGCACTCTACGAAGCGCCGTTCTACTGGATGGGCGCAGACAAGGCGTATGTCAGCACGGCAATGCAGAACCGTGGTCTCTTCACCGAGCGATTTGCCGTAGAACGCCTGAGGCAGGTCTTCGGACCGGAGAACGTCCTCGCCAACATCGACATCTTCGAATCGAAAGGCACGAGGCTTGCCGAAATCGATGTGCTGGTGCTGTTCGGTAATCGCGCACTGATTCTGCAAGCGAAGTCCAAGCGCCTAACGCTTGAAGCCAGACGCGGCAATGATCTGCAGATCAAGGATGACTTCAAGAAGAGCATTCAAGACTCCAGCGATCAGGCTTATCGCTGCGCGAAATTGCTTGAAGAGGGTACGTGCTATTTCAAGGATGCTGCCGGCAACGCTGTGACCCTGCCAACGAGTCTGAAGCAGATCTATGTGATCTGCCTGATCTCAGACCACTATCCGGCGCTGAGCTTCCAAGCGCGGCAATTCTTGAGGTTCGCGGCGACGGACACAATTTCGCCGCCATTCGTCATGGATGTTTTTGCGCTCGATGCGATGACCGAGATGCTCAGTAGTCCGCTTCAGCTTCTAAGCTACGTAGATCGCCGAACCGGGTACATCGACAAGCTGATGGCATCGCATGAGCTGACCATCCTGTCCTATCACCTGAAGCAGAATCTCTGGCTGGACGAAGAGCATGACATGGTAATGCTTGACGACGATATCTCCGCCGACCTGGACCTGGCGATGTTGGTTCGACGCGAGGGCATTCCTGGCAAAGCGACGCCTGATGGCATCCTGACGCGGTTCTCCGCTACTGCACTGGGGCGCATGGTCAAGGCAATCGAAGCGCAGCCAGACCCTGCGACCATCGACCTTGGTTTTGCGCTCCTCACACTTGGCGAGGACACTCTCTTTGACGTGAGCGCAGGCATTGATCAACTTGCAAAGCAGGGCGTCGCAGATGGCAAGAACCATGATCTAAGCGTGGGCTTGGGCAGCGGCAGCACCGGTCTCACGATTCATTGCAACGATGACCCGATTGACGTTGCTGGCCCGGCGCTGCAAAGACACTGCCACGCGAGGAAATACACCGAGCATGCGCAGACTTGGTTCGGTGTCTGCGTGCGGCCCAGTGATAAGGCTCTGCGCTTCGGGCTCAATCTGGACTTCCCTTGGGAACAGAGCGACACCATGGACGCACTCACGAAAGCCATGGGCAAGCCAGGCAAGCTGACTGCCCTGTTGAGAGAGGCCGCCAAGGCGCGAACCAAAGTTGGTCGCAACGACCCCTGCCCATGTGGCAGCGGCAAGAAGTACAAGAAATGTTGTCTAGCATAGTGCCGACAGCGCATAGACGCTGACGAGCTCGGCGTGTGTTCATCTGTCGGGTCTCGCATGTGCCTGCGAATTACGGTATCAACGCTGTCAAGCAGGCAGATCAAAGTCCCGCTTGGAGTCGATCTCGGCCGGTCGCGTCAGACGCGACAGCAATTGAACGGGTCGACGCAAGCCGGGGCATGCGATGACGCCCTGCCGATGGCAGGTTGTGTCAAACTATTTTGTCGCAAGATTTCTGCTCCAATCGCGTTGAAGTGCGTTTGTGTCGAACTCTATTACTTTGGAGGGAGTGCGCGTGTGTCGCTAGGCTTCCGATTTGATAGGGCATCATGTGTCGAACTCTATTGTTCCTTCACAAATCAACGTACTCTGTTTTACAAGCCGCCTCTGCTGGCCGGCGAGTTGGCGAGGATTTTGGCGGGTAATGGCTTGTTTCTGAAGCCATGCGGCGGCATGCACGCAGAGTTGGAGTTGCTGGGCAGGCTTCGCCACGAAATCGACTACCAAGCGGTTAGCGACGCTGCAATGTCAGCGGGCGATGACCAGCGTGCGCGATGGAAGGCGGCAGAACTCCAAGTTGTCTGCCAATTGCGGCAAAAAGGGCTTCTGCGGGACAGGAACGGATAGGAAAAGCCGGGGCTCCCGGCGCAAGTAAAAGGAGTAGTCGTGTTTCTTAGTAGCCTCCAAAAAGACCGTGTTGTCGTGATCAAGCAAAACGGTGATAGGTTTGAAGACCAACCTGCTAGCGTGCAGAAAAATTCAATCATTATGAATGGCTCGAAGCTGCTGATCGAGCCGGGTGACCTTATTGAGCGGAATATGTCGAACGGTGGCAAAGAGACCTTCAAAGTCATCGAGCCTGGCTGGCACGAACGCCATGGCTCGATTCCCGCAGGCTATCAGATGACAGTTGAACGGCTTGGGTTGCCGAAGCCGGCCGCTGCGCCGCAACCTGTTATCTACAACATTACTGGTCATAACGCGCGCATTAATAACCACTCTGTCGACAACTCCACGAACATGGTTGGCGTGACGGATGAGGTTGCCGAGCTGCTGACGAAGCTGAAAGCGGAGATTCAGACACTGGGATTGGAGGCCAATGAGCGCACTGACGCACTTGAGGTGGTGGATGCAGCGGAAGCTCAGTTTGCCCACGGCAAGCCCAAGAAAAGCGTGCTGACAGCACTTCTCTCGGCACTGCCTGCGGCAGGCAATATCGCTTCGATCGTAGGCGCAGTCGCAGCGCTGTGTCAGTAATTGATATCGGAAAAGCTTATGGCGTGAACCGCGCCCCGCACCGGCCGGTCGTCGGAGTCTAAGGAAGAAGGAATGAACGAACATCAGATGACGCCGGTGAGAACGATTGACAATCTTGCCGAACAGGGGAAGCTTCATGCAGTTGCTAAGGGACTGCTGGCAACGTGGATGGAAAGACAGACTTGGGAAACCGCGAAACCCGGATTGCCGTTCCTCGCGAAGAAAGAAAGCTTCGGCCCGGAGATGCCGTTCCACGTCGAAGTAGCGGTTCTGAATGAACGATTCGACCTCGAGGTTCGGTATGTTTGGCTAAGTTCGTCAAGTCAGCTTGGAATCCAGCTGTACGTGTGCGAAATTCGCGACCAAGCGCCAGTTGCGGCAATCACAATTCGAAGCGACCGCGTTGCTTCTATCACACCCGGAAGTCAGGCAATGGCTTTCGACGTCTCAGATGCCGGAGGCGCGGAGAAGGCTAGGTCCGCTTTCGGCGAGGCGTTGGGTGCTTGGGCACTGGCGGCTTTGCCCGAGTTGGACTTCTAGTGTCGAACAGCCGCGCGCAGGCGAGCGACTAGGCATTCAACTAACGCGACGGAAAAGCACCATGATTCAACTTAGTGACCGTGATTACAAAAGCCTCTTGGAAGCGCGTAACGCAATGGCCGCAGCGTTGAGGCAGCTGGTGGACGCGACCGACTCGCCAGGCGATGACGCTTTGCCGAAGCAAGCGCAGAGCGTGATCGAAAATGAACGGTCCGAAGCCGTAGCGGTCGCCCGTGGCTTGCTCGAAAAGTACGGCGAGCATCAAGCGTTCATCCTGTCAGAGCAACCCGAACCCCAAGGCTTCTTTCGTCGGTTGCTCTCCAATTAACCCATCGGAAAAGCGGCACTCCCTGTCGCACGACGCGGAAGACGCGAAAACAGGACACTACTACCTTGAAGATCTACGCTCTAGCTGTTGTTGCTGCGCTCAGCGCGCTAGTAACGGGTTGCAGCACCACGCCGGTCCCTGATGCACGTGCTGAACAAGTTCGTCCGTTGCAGGCGATGCTCGGCGACGCCGAATTGATTGTTACCCGAGACTCAGGTTTGACGGGCGCAATGTACGACGCAAGATTGTTCCTCGATGGAGTGCGGATAGCAAATCTGCGGCCTTCAGAACAAGTGCACTTGCCTGTTCAGGCTGGTTACCATCAAATCGGTGTGGCGACCGCCGTCGATCCTAATCCGCAGAGTGCGGTCGAACTAGACCTCCGCTCGGGAGAGACTCGGCGGTACAGAGTGGTCGTCCTTGCAGATCACTTTGCCGTAGTGCCGACAAGATAGATCAACACGCACCAATAGGATCGGTAAAGCGGCATGGAACAGCACGAACTATTGTCGGTGATTGCTACGCTGGGATGCGCGTCAGTAGCTATCATCGGCACAGCGCTCGCGGGATTTGCAGGCGCTCGCGCTCGATCTGCCCGAACAGCCGACATGAGGAAGGCGTGGCTGCTGGTTGCCGTCCTGATTGTCGCGTCGGTGTTGGGAATTTCCCTTGCCTGCTTCGGCGTTTTGGGTCAGCGCGCGCTACCGGCGTTCAGCGGCGTCGCAATCTTTAGTGTTGCCTTGCTCGCGATGGTGAACGACCGGTTCCGTAGCTTCTTAGTCCGGGCCGCGCGCGACGAAGGTAATGCCCAACCCTAACAACAGAAAACATGGCGAAGCTCACTCAGGTGGCGGTCAAGATGCTCGAAGCCGCTGGATGCAACGAGATTAGCGATGACCTTATCGTCATCGGTACGACGGACGTGCGTGTGTTGCTCTCGCATCGTGCAGTCGCGGACCTTAACGAACAGGCCCGCGAGTGGGCGGAAGCACAACACGATTGACCACGGAAAAGCGATACCGAGAGAGGGCCAGCCATGAAGGCACACGACAATGCAACAAAGCTCATGCAGTGGTTGCGTCAGCATCAACCAGCGACGGTTGCTCAAATTGCGGCCAACGGCGTGTTGAACTCGCGCGATGCTTCTGATGCGGTCCAATACGGTGTACGGCACGGCGTGCTTGAGCGCCTGAAACGTCCCGGAGCGAGCGGCAACGCTAGAGTCCAATATCGTTTGACCGGGCAGGCGCTGCCGGTCCTCAAGGCCGTGGCGGCTCCCTCGTTCGACGGGCTACTTCAAGCATGGGGGATTGCGCGGACACCTCCAAACATTCAGGCGCACACGTCGCGCAAGCTCGAACTGACCGATTAAGAGGAAAACGTATGCTGACTGAGACAACAACCGCGAAGACCTACGGACTTCTGCCTATCGTCGATGGTCCGTGGGAGGGTGGTCGAATGGCTCATGCAGTTGGGACATTTGAAACCGAGGGCGTCGAGATAGCGATGCCGTGGACTGCACCGCCGCTTGGGGTAGAGCGGGTTCGCTACTATCGGCAGCAAAGCGAAACCGGCTTTGTTTGGAGTGTCACGATTCCGCCCAACGTGCGGGAATTGATGCTTGAAGAAGAATCCGACATTCGACGCATCGTCGGTTAAGCGGATTACACGGAAAAGCGGGTTGGGCCGGGTGACGGGCGAAACGATGAAGAAGGAAATCAAATGAAAATCGGTTTTAAAGAGAGCTTGCCGAAGCCGGTTGGCGAGGAAACGGGAAAACGTCGCACTGTCGTGACGTTTTCGGTTCTCTGTGCGCTCGGCTTGGTCGCCCTGGTTGTCGTGATCTGGTTTCCTGAGCGGTGCCAATCCGTCGCTGCGATTGTCTTTCTGATGGCGGGAGGCTATGGAGCGCTGGCTGTTGAGGCTTATGAGGGAACGCTCAAAATCTTCCCCCGAAAGCGTAGCGACGCCGCTAAAGGCGACTAAACCCTCGGAAAAGACCATGCAAGCTATTCGCGCCACCCTCGGTAAGATTGAGGAACACGCCCGCGCCGTTGCGGTAGGTGTCACTGCTGTGATTGTGCTAGGGAAACGCTGATTAATGTACTGCCCGTTCGGTTTGCAGATGAAGCGGCGG